>JADFRV010000105.1 GCA_022561095.1 Chloroflexota bacterium
GCCACGGGGCGACCCGTGGCGGTGCACTCTGCGTAGAAGGTCGGGCCGTCGCTGGACGACGCCAGGAAGTCCAGCGTCCGCGTGCCTACCGGCACGTCGATCTGGCTGGAGTACCCCGTGCGTTTCAGGACGGCGAAGGTGAATAACTCCAGGAACGCCGAGAGGAGGTTGTGGTTGTCCGCGGACTGGAACCTGCCGGCTAGCGCGGGCTTCTTGTCCTCGTCGTACTGTGAGAACCATCCCTCCCAGAACTCTCGAATACGAGCGATTGATGGCCATGCGGACGCGTCCAGGAACGAATATATTGGCTCGTTGTACCGCCTGCTGGAGGTGCGAGTGCGCTCGTACGAACTGAACAGTCGCATCATTGATCATCCTCAGCGATGTCTCGCCATGATTCTCCATTTGCGTGAGGGAGAGTTCATGGTCACCGCCATCGCTGTACCACCCACGCATCGAACCGCGCCCACCAGCGGTCCGAGCCGGCGCCAGCAGCAGCGTCAGGGAGCCCTGGCCGCGAGCGGTAGGTGGTGGGTTTGCGTCATGCTAGTTCCTTTCGGGCTGCTGATTGGTGAGCTAGCCGCAGTAGTTTAGCGCGGCTTTCTGGTGCGTCCGTTGTAAGGGATTGGCGCGTGCGGCCATAGCCGTAGACGCCTGGGTGACTGGTCATGCTTGACAGCTTCCAAGCGGCGGCGAATATCCAGTTATGGGTACGAGAGGGGAACAGGATATGCAGCAGTTCATGGACGTGCGTATCATAGCCAGCGCCGCGCCGAACGTAGATTGCACTGTGCTGCAGGTAGGCTTGGCCCCAGTTGCGGCCAACTCCATGTCCAGTGAGCCTTTTGACTTCAGTGGGGCCGATGAGGCGCACCTTGGCAGGGTTGATGTTTAGCAGTTTACAAGCGCGTCTATGAAGTGTTGCAACCTTCATGCGCCTCCTCGGCGAACGTTGCCATCGCTGGCCGCCATACTTCCGGCCCGTCCGACGCGCTGCTTCGCCCGTTGCCGCAAGATGTCCCGCTGCTCTCTACGGCTACGCGGGTGTTGATTGCCGTGGCGGCGCCGATGCAGCGACCGTCGCTTACGTGGCGGCGGCATCTAGCTGCACCCCAATAGCCCGGACACAGCGGGGAGGACGTAGGGGAGAAGGTCAGTCATCGACGGTCGCCTAGCTATCTGTGGTAGTTTCGGTCCCCTTGTCTACCTGCCAGCTACGAGGTAGCGCTTCCTGGATTTCTTTGGGCAGTTCGTGGTAGCTGTAGGTCTCCGGCGAGCACCCAGGCTGATCACAGTAGACGACGAAATGTTGGGTATCTATCGTCTCCCAGGCGCGTTGATGCACGATCCCAGCAGGGCTGAATAGAATCTGCTTCACCTCGCCGGCTTTGCATCTCGGACACTGAAATGGCCTAGTCATTAGCGCATCATTACCGGTGGATTATAGCACCGTCCGTCCATCTCCGAGACGCGAGAACGCCCCGTTTACACCCGCCCCGCCCAGGCGCACAATCGCGGCGGCGGATGGTGAGCGCCCCACTGTGAGACCCTCTCATGGTATGCCCCCCCATCTAGGCGGCGGCTCCTGTCCGCCCTCTTTGACGTCTTCCCCCTTCGGCGCTATGCTTCCCCTGCTAGGAGGGTCGCCCAATGGAGCCCCAGATCAGGTTCTGCACCAGCGCCACCATGGGTGAGGGGAATCCGCTCGTCGAATTCCGACCCTGGGAGTCATCCATCGACCAGGGCTGGGAGTATACTTCATCGCACGCAAGTAGATTATTGCAGAGGAGGGAGGCCCAATGACACAGCAGATAGATACGGCGGCCGCGGAGGCTTTCGCTGGACAGATGATCGAAATCATCAACGGGGGGTTCCTTGCGCTCGTAACCAGCGTCGGCCACCGGACGGGGTTGTTCGACGCTATCGCGAAGCTACCGCCTTCGACGAGCGAGGAGATAGCGTCGGCGGCGGGCCTGAACGAACGCTACGTGCGTGAGTGGCTGGCAACGATGACGGTGGGCCGAGTGATTGAGTACGACGCGACGACCAAGAAGTACCGCCTGCCGCCGGAGCACGCTGCTTCAGTGACGAAGGCCGCGGGCCCTGGCAACCTGGCGTCAATCGCTCAGTTCGTCTCGATAATGGGTAAGGTCGAGGACGAGATAGTGGATAGCTTCCGAAAGGGCGGTGGAGTCCCCTATTCGTCGTACGGCAGGTTCCACCCGATGATGGCGGAAATGACCGGCGACATCTTCGACGCGACGTTGATTGATTCGACGCTTCCGCTTGTCCCGGGGTTGGTAGACCGGCTGAAGGCCGGAATCGACGTTGCGGATGTCGGCTGCGGGTCGGGACACGCGATCAATTTGATGGCGACAGAGTACCCGAACAGCCGGTTCGCGGGCATCGACTTCTCGGAGGAGGGCATCGCTGCCGGGCGCGCCGAGGCTGAGAAGATGGGGCTTTCGAACGCGAGGTTCGAAGTCGAGGACGCGGCGCTGATGGACAGGGCGGGTTCGTTCGACTTCGTAACGACGTTCGACTCGATCCACGATCAGGCGCAGCCGCGGAAGGTGCTGAAGAACATTGCGGACGCGATACGGCCTGACGGAACGTACTTGATGGTGGATATCCGCGCCGACAGCGAGGTGCAGAACAACATGGACCATCCGCTGGCCCCGTACCTGTACGGGATCTCGACGATGCATTGCATGACGGTGTCGCTGGCGCTGGACGGCGAGGGGCTGGGGACGATGTGGGGTGAGCAGAAGGCGCGGGAGCTGCTGGCAGAGGCGGGGTTCAGCCAGGTTGAGGTGGAGTCGGTTCAGGGGGATATCTTTAACTCGTTTTACATCGCCACCAAGGCGTGACGGAGGTCGAGCAAGCCTCTGTCGCTCGCTGATTCCACAGCTAGCCAGGCCGATTATCTAGCGGCGGGCCATCGCGCACGCAAAGTCTACTCAGGTGCACCTCCTCCTAGGGGTGGGTAGATTCCGCGTGCGGGGTTAGCACTCAGTTAAAGCGGGGTATACAATATCCCCGCCATGGAGCCGCGCATCCAGTACGCCCAGCCGAAGATGCGGTCAGCGTTCCTTTCTGAACTCCTAGAGGATGCCGTCCCGGAGCAAGAGTAGGAGGATAGCGATGGTCTTCACGCGACTGAAGGAGGCTGCAACATGCCAACCATTATCGACATAGCTGACGTCCAGAGAATGGTTGAGGAAGGCGCACAGCTAGTGGAGGTGCTTCCCGAGAAGGAGTATGGGAAAGAGCACCTTCCGGGGGCGATAAACGTTCCTCTCAAAACGCTGGGCGCGGAGGCAACGTCCCGACTCCAGCTCGACCGGCCGGTGATAGTCTATTGCAGCAGCCGTACCTGAGACATGAGCCCGCGAGCCGCGGTGCGGCTCGAGACTCTACGCTTCACTCAGGTGTTCGATTACGCCGCCGGCAAGGCGGACTGGACGTCCAGCGGCCTTCAGACGGAGGGCACAATGGCAGAGCAGCCTCGCGCCGGGGATATCGCTCAGTTGGGCATCCCGACCTGTAGCTTGACCGACCGTCTGGGCGATGCACGGGATCGAGCGCAGGATGCGGACCAGAACGTGTGCATCGTGGTTAACGCTGATGGCGTTGTTCTCGGGCGCTTGCGCGGGGACAGGCTCCGGGGCGACACAGGGGCGGCCATCGAGTCCGTCATGGAAGACGGGCCAACGACGATCCGGGCGGACGCTTCGCTTCGGGAGATCGCCGAACGTATGCGGAACCGACGGGTTGGAAGCATATTGGTCACTGACCCCGAGGGACGACTCCTCGGTATCCTGTATCGGGAGGACGCTGAGTGCTTGAAGATTTACGACGCTTTCGTTCGGGCGGGAGCGCACTATCTGACTAATGCGGACTGGGGCTGTGAGGATGACGTCCACACAGCGTGGATAACGGTTGAGGCCGCGAGCAACACGGAAGCTCGGCGGATGGTGCCGCCGGTCATCCGCAACCGGGCCAAGCTGGTCAGGTTGGCCCGGTTCACCCCAGCACAAATACGAGAGTTCCATGAGCAATTTCAGCTGCAAGACACTGGCGGAAACGAATGACGGCGCCACTGCACCGTGAGCCAAGGGCTAGGCTCTAGCCCTTGGAACCGTCGATCGCCGGAAGGTGAGCCTCGTCCCATCAAGAAACGGAGGGTTAGTCGCATGGGTGAATCGCTGAGGGGCTTCGATGAGCCGGTGCGGCTGTTCGATGTGAGGTGGCGGGAAGCGGGCTAGGCCCCGTTGACACCCGCCCACCCCAGGCGCACCATCGCGGCTACCGCAGCCAGCGCCTCCTGGCGTACCAGCCACCGCCTGTCGACTTTGACACCGAGACAGGGATAGTCCAGAGGCGTACAATATCCCCGCCATGGAGCCGCGCATCCAGTACGCCAAGACCAAGGACGGGGTGAGCATTGCCTACTGAGAGCTGGGGGAACGCAGCCCGCCCGACTTTACAGGATAAATAGTGCGGGCTATAATCCGACAAGCTGCCCCGTGGGCCGATTAGGGAGGTACAGCCGTGCTTGCATTGTTGCGAAGGCCCTGGACCTGGGCGGTTCTGCTCGGGATAGTGGTGGTCGTCGTGGTCGTCGTAGTGGCGACCAGCGGCGGAGATGACGAGGCAGAGAGCGTCATCGAGGACGTCCCCCACAGCCCGGACACGCCCATCGTCGTCCCCGCGGGAGAACCGATCATCATCGGCGTGTCCGGACCGCTTTCTGGGCCCACAGAGATCTTCGGCATAGAGGGCCGAGAGGCGGCAGCAGTGGGGGTCGAGCTGTGGAAGGCGGCGAATGCCAATACGATCGGCGGACATGAGATCGAGGTACACGCTGAGGACGACGGCTGCTTTGACGCCGATATCACGGCCAGGGCGGCCGGTCACCTGTTGTACGGCCGGGATGACCATCAACTCCTTCCCGGCCTGGTGGGGGTGATAGGACCGACTTGCAGCGACGGCGCCTCGCGGGTGATTCCGGTCTACGCGCAGGCGGGGATCGTAATGATCTCCGGCTCCGCCACCCGGAGTGACCTCACCACGGGACAGACATCGCCGGAGTTCTTCTTCCGCACCGCCTACAGCAACTCGCAGGAGGGCGCGTTGCAGGCGCGCTACATCAGCGAAGAACTTGGCGCCGCTACGGCCTATGTGATCGACGACAACGAGCGATACGGGACGGACCTGGCGAACTCACTGCAGGCGCGCCTGCGAGGCGGCGGCGTCGAGGTGACCCGTGAGAGCATCAACGTGGCGGAAGATGTCGACTTCAGCGAGCTGGCGGGACGGGTCGCCTCGGACGACCCGGAAGTGGTCGTCTTCGCAGGGTTCAACCCCGAGGGCGCCCTCATCTACCGGCAGCTACGCGACGCCGGTTATGGCGGCACGTTCCTCTCCGGCGACGGCGTCGTGTCGGTGTCGGACTTCATCGAGCCTTTGGGCGAGCTGGCTGAGGGCGCGGTGTTCGCCGGCTGCTCGCTCACGCTGCCGGAGGAGTTCCTATCTGACTACGTCAGCATCATCGGGAGCGAACCCGAAACGCCGTTCCCCGCCCAGTTTGTCGACGCGGTGACGGTGCTGCTGGACGCTGTGGCGCAGGTGGCTGAGGAGCAGGCGGACGGGTCGCTGCTGATCGACCCACTGAAGCTGCGCGCCGCCGTGGCCGCAGCGGAGCTGGCCGGGGTGTCCGGCGCCATCGTGTTCGACGAGAACGGCGACCGGGTAGGCGAAGGCGCCGAGGTCGGCCTCCAGATGTGCAGGGTCGAAGGCGGCCGGCTCGTCAACTTCGACTTCTAACGGCTTGAGCCGGAAAGGACGCAGAGAAAGATGACATCGTCCGCACCTCAAGGCCAGTCCTTCACCTCACGCATCGCCATGTGGAGCGCCCGGCACCGCAAGGCCGTGGCCATAGGCTGGGTGCTCGTCGTCATCGCCGCGCTCGCCGCCTGCTCGGGAATAGGCGCCAACACGGACATCAGCGACGCGCCGCCGGGGGAAGCGGGCGAGGCGGCTGACGTCTTCGAGGAGAGGTTCGGCGAGGAGGAGGACATCGCCCAGGAGATCATCGTCTTCTCGCACCCGTCGCTCACCGTCGACGACCCCGCGTACGAAGACACCGTACGGGGGCTTTTGCGGGAGCTAGAGGGGCTTGTGGCCGAGGAGACGCTGGTCATCGGCGGCACCACCGTAACCACCGATACGCGCATCGTCGGCGACACGCTCAGCCACTACGACACCGGCGCGCCGCGAGAGGCTTCGCCGTTCGTCGCCCAGAACGAGACCGGCGGCGACGTGACGTTCACCCTGGTCGCTATCGAAGGCGAGATCGAAGACGCGGTCGATGACATCGACATAGTGCTGGACACTGTCGATCGCGCTGCCGAGGAGGCGGAAGGGTTCGAGATCTTCATCGGCGGCGACGTCTCGCTCACGAAGCAGCTAACCGACATCATCGACGAGGACTTCGCTCGTGCCGGAATAATCAACCTGCCGATAACGTTCGGCATCCTCATCCTCGCCTTCGGCGCCGTGGTGGCGGCGGCCGTACCTCTGGCCCTCGCCTTCGCCGCCATCATAGTGGCGATGGGCGCCCTGGCCATCATCAGCCAGGTGTTCCCCCTGTCAGAGGTCTACCAGCAGATCGTGCTACTTATCGGTCTCGCCACCGGCATAGACTACGCCCTGTTCGTCATCACCCGCTATCGCAAGGAGCGCAGCGCCGGACGCTCCAAGGAGGACGCGCTGCAGGTGGCCATGGGGACCTCGGGCAAGGCGATCTTCTTCGCCGGCGCCACCACCGTATTCGCGGTGGCGGGCATGTTCCTGATAGGACACGCGGTCTTCAGCAGCATCGGCCTCGCCTCCATCGTAATCGTCGTCATTGCTGTGATGAGCGCCATGACGCTACTGCCGGCCATCATCGCCATGATGGGCGACAATCTGAACCGGCTCAGCATACCGTTCCTGGGTCGTGGCCAGGAGCGAGGGGAGGGGGTGTGGGGGTTCATCATCGACCGGGTGGAGTACCCGTTCTTTGAGACCCGGCACTTCACTGAGGAGAACCTACTTCGCATGATGGATACGAGCAAGATGTCACCGCCCTTCGTGGGGAACTTTATGACTTTCTACTGCCATAAAACTGATGCTTAAAGAGATAACCAAAAAGCCCTGGGGTTCCTGGGAGATGATCTCCAGCGGAGACGGTTGGCAAGTGAAGATACTCCGGTTTATCCCTGGTGGTGCGCTTTCACTGCAACGGCACCAGCATCGTAGCGAGTCGTGGTGTGTCGCGTCTGGTACAGGAAAGGCATATGTAGCTGGTACGGGAAATACTTGGATTTATCCTGGAGATACTGTGTCAGTCCCAAATAAAGTGGCGCACCGCATCGAGAACACCGGGTCAGAAACGCTTGTGGTAGTCGAGACGCAGTATGGCGACTACCTCGGAGAGGATGATCTGGAGCGGCTGGAAGACGCATATGGCCGAACTTTAGGGAAGGTGGACCCTGCAAATGATTAAAACAGTGCCAATAGGTGACCGATGCGTTGGGCAAGGGTATCCCTGTTACATCGTCGCTGAGATCGGGATAAACCACAATGGGGAACTGGACACAGCGTGGAAGCTGATAGACGCCGCTGCTGACGCTGGCTGTGACGCAGTTAAGTTCCAGAAGCGGACGGTGGATGTTGTCTACACCGCGGAGGAACTGGCGCGGCCTCGGGAAAGCGTCTTTGGGTCTACCAATGGTGACCTGAAACGAGGGTTAGAGTTCGATTGG
>JADFRV010000262.1 GCA_022561095.1 Chloroflexota bacterium
GGAGCTGCCGCCGGAGGTGGTTGAGGAGACAGCGTGGCGCTACCGAGAGCTGTACCGGCGGCTCACCGGCGAGGAAGTGCGGAACGGTTAGGAGGCTGCAATGGATGAGCTACGACGCCTGGTAGCGCGAGAGGACGGTCACATCGGTTCAGGCCTCGCCAGCCTGCTGGCGCTGGCGGGCATGGTCCTGCTATCCGTCGGCCTGGCCGGCGACAGCGATCCGCTGGCGATCGCGGGCGCGGTCTTGCTTGGCCTCGGCATCATCGTCGCCGTTAACGCACCGCACATCTGGGTCGGACGGATCTATCGCCGTCTGGACCGTGTGGCGCCCGACGACCCGGACGCACGGACCGATACCGGGTCCCGGATCGAGTTCTAGTGGCCTTCCTCGCCCGCGTCTACGTCACCCTGAAGCCCACGGTCAACGACCCGCAGGGGCTCACCATCCGCGGAGCCCTCCACTCGCTAGGGTTCGCGGACGTGGAGTCGGTGCGCGCCGGGAAGTACCTGGAAATCCAGATCACAGCGGAGGACCGGAAGAAGGCCGAGAAGCAGCTAACCGAGATGTGCCGCAAGCTCCTGGCCAACCCGGTCATCGAGGAGTTCCGCTTCGAGCTTGAGGAGCTGGTCAGCACCTAGACGGCCGCCATGGCCGCGCCTAGCGCTCCACGAACGCCGAATACACCCAGCCGCCGATGACGCGATACCAGATACGATTGCCGCTGCCCGGCTCCGCCTCCTCGCCTTCCGCCTCGCCGTAGACGCGCACCTTCGTACCCTTCGGGAGCGTGCCTACGGTGTCGGACGCTGTGCTCGGCTCGCTTCGGATGCGGAGGTTATCCGTGACCGCGCCCTCCCAGGGGAGCGATAACGCCTCTGGAGGCAGGGGCCGCCAGGCAGGCGAATGCCCGGGGCCCAGGTCCGTCACTTCGCGGGTTACGAGGTCGAAAACGCGAATCTGCCCTGATTCGGGCTCTCCAAAATAATAAGATATGAAGTCGCGTCCTGACACATAGGCGATGAGGTCGCCGGAGGGCGACCAGCTCGCCACCTGTGAAAACTCGTCGGCGATCCTCTCGTCGGCAAGGCCATCGATCCTGAGCAGATAAACGCCTTCTGCCAGCAGCCGATGCTCGCCTACTTCTTCATCCTCATCCAGCACGCACTCCGTCGCCCCGAAGTACGCCACAACCGCGTCGCTCACCGGCGACCATAGTGCTGGGCTCTCTTGGTGCCTACCAGAAATGAATATGTCCGGCGGGAAGCGTTCCTCCGCGGCCAGAGCGTTGGCCAACTGAACGATCTCCCCGGGCGTGAGTTCGCTAGTGGTACCGTCGCCAGGATTCAAGAGCGTAAGATCCATAGTGACAACAGCACTGGCACCGTCCGGGCAGAGGACCCCTCCTGCGGCCTCTAGCAGCGCCACTCGCCTGCCATCGGGCGAGAACACAGGGGTAGGCAAGCTGGTGAACCCTGACTTGGGGGGCAGCACCGGCCTATCAATTAGCCCGTTCAAGGAGAGTTCACGGATAGTGGTGTTGAAAAGACCGCCCGTGCCCTGGTTGATCGAGCAGTTCACGGCAACGAGCACGCTTTCGCCATCGGGCGCGAATACGGGCCGCCCGAGCAAAAGCTCGTCGTTAGGAGAAACCGGACACGTCTGCCTTGATTCAAGCTTAGTTATGGCAAAACCCGGCCCTCCGTACCGCCGGCTCACACTCGTTCCGTCTCGAGAGACAACGACAATCTCATCGCCCTCCACGATAGCGAATTGACTGCCGTCCGCTGACCATGACCCTGAGCCCTCACCACCATTTCCAGTCCAGACTGACTGCCCCGCCCTATCTTCGATTCTTGCGGGGCCCTTGTCGGGCAGGATAGCGACGAGCTGGCCATCGGGCGACCAGAAGACGCCAGCGAACTGCGGAAGCTCTCTCTCCCAGAGGACCATGCCATCAGCGTTGGCTAGCACACTAGTGAATGTAGATGGGGAAGCGGTGCCCGGCTCAAAACGTAATGAAACCTCATAAGCGATCTCCTGCCCGTTGGCCAGCCATTGGAAGCTGACCACCTCGCGGTCAGTGCTCC
>JADFRV010000106.1 GCA_022561095.1 Chloroflexota bacterium
CCCCAGCTCCTCGGGGGCGAACTCGCTTAAGATGTGCTGGGCATCGTACGTGCCGTAGTACTCGCCCACCCCCTCGTGGTCACGGCCCACGATGAAGTGGGTGCAGCCGTAGTTCTTGCGCACCAGGGCGTGGAAGATCGCCTCTCGGGGCCCGGCGTAGCGCATCGCCGCCGGGTTCACCGAGAGTTGCACCCTGTTCGCCGGGTAGTACAGGTCCAACAGCACCTCGTAGCAGCGCATGCGCACATCCGCCGGAATATCGCTCGCCTTCGTCTCCCCCACCAGAGGGTGGAGCAAAAGGCCATCGACGGTCTCAAGGGCGCACTTCTGGATGTATTCATGGGCGCGATGCACCGGGTTGCGCGTCTGAAAGCCGACGACGGTGCCCCAGCCGCGCTCTGCGAAGGCGGCTCGGGTCTGCGCCGGCGTCAGCCGATAATCCGGGAAGTCGTCGTGGGACGGAAGGTCGATGACGCGCAGGGGCCCGCCCAGGAGCACGTCACCCTGACGGTAGACGGCGGCGACGCCGGGATGGGCCTCATCGTCCGTACGGTAGACCGCTTTCGCCTCCCCCCGCTTGTCGTAGTCGAACGCCTCAGCCAGCTCCAGCACGGCAAGCAGCTTGCCGCTTTCGTCCGCCAGAGCTACGTCATCGCCCTCGCGCAGCTTCCCCGACTCCTCGCGGCTGACAGCCAGGGTGATGGGGATAGACCAGGGGAGACCGGACGACAGCCGCATGGACTCGACGACAGACTCGTAGTCGGCACGGCCCATGAACCCCCTTAGGGGGCTGTAGCCGCCGTTGCCCAGCAGCTCCACGTCGGAGAGGGCGCGGGCGTTGAGGCGAAGTGTCGGCAGGGAGCCGGCCCGCTCCCTCAGCGCCTCCCGGTCCTCGCCCCCTACTGTCAGGTCTATGAGCTCCCCACCGTGGGCCGGTATCGTCTCACTCATCACGTCGTCTGTCCTTAGGAATACGGGCCGCGGTCAGGCGGCCCGGTCTACATGCTCCTTGTGGCGCCTGGCCTTTAGCTGTGCAGTCCACACTCCTTGTTCTCCGGGTTCTCCCACCACCAGCGGCCGGCGCGAACGTCCTCACCAGGCTTGATGGCACGGGTGCAGGGTGAACAACCGATGCTGGGAAAACCGCGGTCGTGGAGAGCGTTGTATGGGATTTCCTTGGCGCGGACGTAGTCCCAGACCTGCTCCTCGCTCCATTCGATAAGGGGGTTCACCTTGGCCAAGCCGTTCCCCTCGTCCCACTCGACCGCCTCCATGTCCGTGCGGGTAACGGCTTGCGCGGCGCGAAGGCCGGTCATCCACGCCTTCATCCCGGACAGGGCGCGCCGCAGCGGCTCCATCTTACGGATGCCACAGCACTCCTTCCGGTTCTCGATGCTCTCGCGGAAGGAGTAAAACCCCTTCTCTCGCTCCAGCGCCTCCACCGCCTCGCGGTCTGGAAAGTAGCTATGGATGGGCACGCCGTAGCGAACGCGAACCCGCTCCATCACATCGTAGGTCTCTTCGTGCAGACGGCCGGTGTCCAGGGTGAACACCTTTATCTCCGGTGCCACCCTGGCGATCATCTCAATCACCACTACATCCTCCGCCCCGAAGCTGCTGGCGAAGGTGATCTCCGAGCCGAACCTATCCGCCGCCCAGCGTATGATCTCCTCAGCGGGCTTGCCCCTAAGCTGCCCGTTGAGCGCCTTCATCTCCTCTGGGCTGTAGACAGCCGCAGTTACCTCACTGCTCACTTAATCCGTACCTCCTTGGAATACATTCCCCAAACTGATGACCGCCTACAGGGCACATTCGCCCTCGCCGCGGATGACCTCGAACAGCTCATCCTTGCCCCAGTCCATGTATACGTCTATCTCCTCACTGATGGGGCCCACCTCCTTGAACTCAGTCAGGAGAGGATCGAAGTACTTGGCCCCCACGCGGTCGATGTAGTCCAGGAATGGCTCCCCGTCCTGCCGCTCGTCCATGTAGACGCTGATGATCTTCTTGATCGCCTGAGGCATGCGCTTGGCGGGGATGCGGGCGACGCGGGTGCCGAACTTGCCGCCGCCGATGTAGTTGCCGCCGCCCAGGAAGATGTCATAGCAGGGGATCTGCGTCTGACCGGCCTTGAAGGACGAGCCCTGAAGGCCGATGGCCGCCAGGTGATGCATAGCGCAGCCGTTGGGGCAGCCGCTCACCTTGATCGTGATCTCCTGCACCAGCGGGTCGTCGATGCCCATCTCCAGGATGGCGTCGCGGATGGCGTATCCCGCCCCCTGCGAGGAGGTGATGCCCATCTTGCAGCTGTCCGTCCCCGGGCAGGCGACGACATCGGCGATGAGCCCGGCCTCGGCGGCGCCCAGGCCGATGGCGGTGAGCTCGGCGTGGAGAGCGGGCAGCGCGTCCTCCCGTACCCAGCGCAGGACCAGGTTCTGATTCTGCTGGGTGCGGGCGCTGCCGCCGCTGAACCGCCGCATTACCTCGGCCAGGCCGCGGAACTGCTCCGGCGAGAGGTTGCCCATGGGCACGGTCACGGTGATCGCGACGTGACCTTCCTGCCGCTGCCGGCGCACGTTGGTCTTCAACCAGCGATCAAACTCAGGCGCCGGCTGCTGGCCGTTAGCGGGCGGCTCACCGACCGTCGGCCCCTCCGGCGCGAGCTGGGTGAGCGCCTCCATGTCTAGAGGCTCCTTCGCCCAGGGCTGGGCCAGCTCTTCCTCCACCTGACGCCGAAACTCCTCGATGCCTATCTTCTTGATGAGAAACTTCACGCGTGCCTTGGCCATGTTCTTACGCAGGAAGTTGGGCAGACCGCCCTCCTTATCGAACACCTTGAGCATCGCCTCCGTCACGCGGATGTACTCCCCGTTCTCCACCGGCACGAAGTCGTAGATCGTGTCCGCCTGGCGGGGCATGGTGGAGAGGCCGCCGCCCACGCGCAGCTCGAAGCCGCGCACCTCACGGCCGTTCTCCCGCTTCACCTTGGCGATGAAGCCCATGTCATGGAACGGAGTGCCGGCGCAGTCGTTAGCGCAGCTGGAGAAAGCGGTCTTCCACTTGCGGGGCAGCCGCTGGCAGATCGGGTTGCGCAGCATGTTTCGCGCGTAAGCGACGAGGTAGGGCGTGGCGTCGAACACCTCGTCGGCGCAGGTGCCGGCGTAAGGGCAGCCGGTCACGTTGCGCACCGTATTGCCGCACGCCTCGCGCGTGGTGAGACCGACGCTGGCCAGGAGCCGCATGACGTCCGGCATGTCGTCCAGAGGAACGAAGTGGAACTGGAAGTTCTCGCGAGTGGTGATGTGGCCACGGCGATAGCCGGAGTACTTCTCCGCGAAGACAGCGCAGGCGTCCATCTGGTCGGCGGAGACGCCGCCGTAGGGGAGCTTCACGCGGACCATCTGGGTGTCCTCCTGGCGCTGACCGTAGACGCCGTGCATCAGGCGGAAGGGCCGAAACTCATCCAGGAGCCCTTCTTCGTCCTTGCGAAAGCGGCGGCTCTCCCGCTCAAAGTTTTCGATCTCCTCGTCCAGGGTCACGAACACGCGCTCGGGCTGGAGATCAGCCGGCACGGCCGGATGTGCCTTGTGGGGTTCGCCCCGCTTCTCTTTCACCTGCATCGGACACCGCCAGTCTAGAGCCTAGCCTGAGCTAAGTCTACTTTCCCGACATACTAAGTCAAGATTATATCTCCCTCAGGTATGGGCGTCAACCCCGCGAGACGTCAACAGGCCCCTCGACTGGATCGGGGGGCCTGCTCGCTGCGCCTTACCTATCTAACTCGCGCGAGTAGTAAGCTTATGTGACATCAGTTGAGCCCGCAGCCCCTCCAGGAACTCTACCGTGATCGGCGGCGCCTCGGCCCCCTGCCTGAGCTGCTGGGCAATATCCAGGAGAGGCCGTATCTCCTCTTCCGCCTCCGGGTAACGGCCGGCCAGGGCGTCCAGGTCCACTTCCCCCTGCTCCATCGCCTGCAGGCACTCCTCCAAGGCGCGAGCGAGAGCCAGCTCACCCGCCATCCTCCGTTCTCTGGCACCGGGTAGGGGCACGATCTCCCTTTTCATCGCGCCCAAAGTAACCATAAAGCGATAAAGATGTCAAGTAATAACCATCCCGATGTTGCAAAGATGGCCCCAGATGTTAAAACATCTGGGGAAACCAGGGGTCAGCTAGCCCAACCTCTCAGGCACAAAGACACACCTGCTTTACGAGCAGAAGATGCCCCTGATCGTCACCCGGACGCTGGAACGCGGACTACCTACAGTCCAGTTTCGACCGATCAGCCTCCGGCCACCGCCGGCACGATGCTCACCTCATCCCCCGCCTTCAGAGCGGTCTTCAGACCGGCCAGGAAGCGAACGTCCTCACCGTTGACGTAGACGTTCACGAAACGACGCAGCTCCCCCGCCTCGTCGCACAGCCGCTCCTTCAGCCCCGGATACTGCCCTTCCAGGGCGTTGATGCAGGCCATCAGCGTATCGCCATCGCCGCTCACAACGTCCAGTTCGTTGGTCAGCTTGCGCAGTGGTGTGGGGATCCTTATGGTTACGCTCATCTCTACCTCACTACCCTTCCACGATATCTCCAGCCACAGGGTCCACCCTGACGCCCTGCTCCACCACCCACTGCACCCCCCGCTCAATCTCCTCCATCTCACCCTCCAGCTCCAGCACCACCCAACCACGGTCCTCCGTGACGTCAGCGCGGCGGATGTTAGTCACCAGATTGAAGTCACGGCCCAGCCGCCAGATGACGGGCTCCTTGATCAACTCCTGGACGAAAGTGAACTTTACTCGTTGCTTGGCCAATATGATCTCCTACTTCCGGGCCGCCGGCAAAGCGCTGGCCTGCTCGCTAAACGCGTTCTCGAAAGAGGCGATGTTCGGCTTCACAGCCAGGGCGGGCTTCAGCCGCGGCGCCACCGCCTCCTGAGTCTTGAGGCCGGCGCCGGTGATGAACGCCACCACCAGCTCTTCCGAATCGATGAGCCCCTGCTCGACCAGGCGTCTTAGTCCGGCGATCACTACCCCACCCGCCGTCTCCGCGAAGATGCCCTCCGTCTCCGCCAACAGCTTGATCCCCTCCACCACCTCATCATCGCTGACGGCCACGCCCTGCCCACGCGTCTGAGACATCACCTTGAGAGCATAGTAGCCATCCGCTGGGTTACCGATCGCCAGAGACTTGGCGATGGTGTTCGGCTTCTGGGGCTTGATATCGAAGCTCTGCCGCTCCCAGGCCTCCACGATGGGCGAGCAGCCCGCAGCCTGCGCGCCGCTCATCCTCGTCCCCCGCCACTCCACCAACCCCAGCCAGGCCAACTCCTTCAGCCCCTTGTATATCTTGGTGTAGAGAGAACCACTGGCCATGGGCACGATGCAGTGATCGGGCGACCGCCAGCCTAACTGCTCGCACACCTCGAAGGCGAGCGTCTTGCTGCCTTCCGCGTAGTAGGGTCGCATGTTGATGTTGACGAACGCCCAGGGGTGTTTGTCGGACAGCTCACTGCACAGACGGTTCACTTCGTCGTAGCTGCCGTCCACCGCCACCAGGGTGGGGCCGTACACGCTGGAGCCGACGATCTTCCCCTGCTCGAGGTCGGCCGGGATGAAGACGAAGGCGTCCATGCCGGCGCGGGCGGCGTGAGCGGCGACGCTGTTGGCCAGGTTGCCGGTGGAGGCGCAGGCAAGAGTGTCGAACTCGAACTCACGCGCCTTCGTGACAGCAAGAGAGACAACGCGATCCTTGAACGACCAGGTTGGGTTCTGACAATCGTTCTTGAGGTACAGCCGCTCCAGCCCCAGAAGCCGTCCCAGTTGAGAAGCCCTGATCAGGGGCGTATAGCCGGTGCCGATATCGACGGCCGCCTCCGCCGTGACCGGTAAAAGGTCGGCGTAGCGCCACATGGACAGCGGCCCCCGCTCGATCCGCTCCCGGGTCAGCGTGCGCCTCAGGGCTTCGTAGTCGTAGAAAACCTCCAGCGGGCCGAAACAGAACTCGCAGACGTGCATCGGGTCCAGGGGATAGACCCGGCCGCACTCCCTGCATCTTAGATTCTTAGCGAACGACATGACAGCGATCCTCCGGCTTCTAATATTTAGCCGCGATGGGCCTCCCCTCCCCCGGCTCTCACGGGGTGGAGGCCCGTAGCATCGCCATCAGTCCGGCTTCCCCGACCAGCGCCCAGGCAATCGAACAGGCGTCCCCTGCCGGAGACGGATGCGCCTCCAGCGCGAATCCTCGTACTACCACACTATCGCTACAGTTGATCATAAGTAAAAAGAAGACCTCTTCCGTCTGACTGGAGAAGAGGCCACCTACTCCCTTATCGTCCTCCCGCCTCAAGCGGGAGCCGGCGTTGGCACCGTTATCCCCCACTAATCGGGGAACCGGTTGCCGGGCTTCACAGGGCCGTTCCCTCAGCCTCTCTGGATAAGAGCGTATTCAATTGTTCGATGGGATGCTAGCACAGAGATAGAAGCAGTGTCAACGGACTGCTGAGACCGAGTCGAGCCTACGCGGTCTGGCCGATCACATCATCCTCGCGGGATGCCTGCTTAATCAGATCATCCAAGACGACGCGCAGGTTGAACCCTGTCAACACCGGATGCTTGAAGGGGCCGTCAAGGTTCACGCTGTAGTGGTGACGGCGCCCATCCTTGCGGATCTCCAGCATATCCGCCCTTCTAAGGTCGCCGATTACCCCCCAGACGGTACGCCTAGTTAACGACATCGCCTCCGCGATCCCTTTAATCGTGCAGTTGGGATTGACGGCAATGTAGAAGAGGATCGAGCCGTGGCTGGAAACGAGATACCAATTGTTTTCTATAGTCATAGAGTTAGTATTATATTTCTGGTTTCTTAATAGCCGTAAACACATACTACCATCTAACCTCTAGGTTGAGAAGACGTAAATGAAAAGATTTCGCCACAATTTTTCACTCACTTCCATTGACCGCGTCTATACCTGCAGCCCACATCTTCCCACGGGTGCCGTAAATCACGGGCGGGCAGACGCACCAACGCTACCCTCGCAGCAGCGCCTATCAGCTACCGAGCAAGGCTGTTCAGCACGGGGCCTCGCGCCTCCTATACCCCCTCGGCAGGTTCTCCCTCCACCCCATCTTCCCCCTCTTCCCCTATCATGGGCCCCTCGCCGGCCAGGCTCGGCTCCTCCTCCTGTGGCGGAGTGCGCAAAAGATAGATGATAGCGGGCAGCGCCAACGCCATGCTGGCGATGCTGATCAGTTGGGCAGTGCGCAGCCCCAGCAAGACGATGTCGTCCAGGCGGAGGAAGCTTACGCCCAGACGCAGCGCGCCGTAGAGAACAATCCAGGAGAAGAACGTCACCCCGCTCCGCGTGCCCCTCGTATAGATAAGCAGAAGGACTGCGAAGATCGCCATGTCGCCCAGCAGCTCGTACGCCACCGCCGGGTGCTGCGGCTGCACCAGGAGACCGGCCTGCTCCTGCAGGAAGCTGGGGCTGCCCGAGCCGGTGTACTGGACGCCCCAGGGAAGGCTCGTGCTCTCGGCGAAGTGCTCACCGTTTATGACGTCGCCGATCCGGCCCGTAGCCATGCCGAGAATCCCCCCGATCGCGGCGATGTCCGCCGCCTTCGGGATGTTCTGCAGCTTTGTGATGTAAGCGTACCCCCAGGCCCCGATCGCGCCGCCGATGAGCGCGCCGTAGATGGAGATGCCGCCGGTATTGATGGCGAAGATATCGCCCAGGTCGTCCTCGAACAGCGACCAGTTCTCAAGTACGTACAGGCCGCGGGCGCCGATGATACCGCCGATCACCCTCGC
>JADFRV010000263.1 GCA_022561095.1 Chloroflexota bacterium
TGGCGGGGGTGATCCAGGTGCGCCGGGGCGGCAGCGGGCGGCCGATGCGAGAGGTGAAGAAGGCGCGCCGGGGGGTCGCCCCCACGGAGCGGGTGCCGGAGCAGGGAGAGCCGCAGCCGTAACCCCTTTACCCCCTCCCGCCTGGCGTCGTACCATATTCCTTGCCGTGAACGAAGTGTTCGATGAGCTACAGCGCTCCCTGGCCGAGGGCCGGCCGGTCGTGCTGGCGACCGTGGCCGCGACGCGCGGCTCGACGCCGCGGCGGGCGGGCGCGCGCATGCTGGTGCGCACGGACGGCAGCTTCTGCGGGACGATCGGCGGCGGCTGCGGCGAGGCGGAGGTGTGGTCGGAGGCGATGGAGGCGCACCGCGACGGCCGTCCCCGTCTGATGCAGGTGGACCTGACCACCCCCACGGACGGGGAGGACAAGATCTGCGGCGGCGTCATGGACATCTTCGTCGAGCGCATCACGCCGAAAGACGGCGGCTAGCAGAAGCCACCGATAGTCGCTCCCGCCCCGCATGAGAGCTGTCACGTTCGAAGGCCGCTTTAAAGTTGAGGTGAAGGGCGTGCCGGACGCGGCCGTCCAGCAGCCGGGCGACGTGGTCATTAAGGTCACGTCCAGCGCCATCTGCGGCTCCGATATCCACTTCTACAACGGGCGCATCCCTATACCCCACACCGGCTGGGTGATGGGCCACGAGTACGTGGGGGAGGTGGTGGAGGTGGGCGACGAGGTTACGAAGCTGAAGCCCGGCGAGCGCGTTGTGGGAGCGTCCTACGCCTCCTGCGGCGAGTGCTTCTACTGCCTGAGGAGTTGGCCCAGCCAGTGTATGAAGCAGGAGCACTTTGGCTCGGGCATGCTGCCCGGGGCGCAGGCGGAGTACCTGCGTGTCCCCTACGGGCAGTCCACTCTGGTGAAGGTGCCGGACGGCCTCTCAGACGAGAGGGCGATCCTGGTAGGCGATGTCCTTCCCACCGGCTACTTCGCCGTCGAGCGAGGGGAGGTTCGACGCGGGGACGTGGTTGTAGTGGTGGGGAGCGGGCCGGTGGGGCTGTGCGCCCAGATGTGCGCCCTCATGGTTGAGCCGAAGGTCGTCATCGCCATCGATTCGGTGCCGGAGCGGCTGGAGCTGTCGAGGAGGATCGGCGCTGTGCCGGTGGACCTGAACGCTGAGGACCCCGGCGGGGTGATCCGCGAGCACACCGAGGGACGCGGCGCGGATGCCGTCCTGGAAGCGGTGGGCGATCAAGAGGCGCTGCGGAGCTGCTTCCAGTACGTTCGCCCGGGCGGCACCATCAGCGCCGTCGGCGTCTACTCGGAGGCGCAGTTCCAGTTCCCGATGTTTCTGGCCTACCTGCGTGACCTGACGTTCAGGATCGGCGCCTGCCCGGCGAAGAACTACCTGGCGAAGCTGCTCAGCATGATCGAGCGGGGAAAGCTGGACCCCACGCTTATTCTCACTCACTCGCTGTCCCTGGAGGAGGCGCCCCACGGCTACGACATGTTCGCCAACCACAAGGAGAGCTGCGTCAAGGTTGTGCTCAAGCCCTAGGGCGTGGACGGTGACCGGCTCTGGCGGCTGTCTGTCTGAGGGCCGATAATACTTCTGGTATGCGACGCATCGCCGCTATAGCCGCTGCTAAGGCCGCCGCCGCGTTGAGCCAGCGCCTCAAGATGGGTGGCGGCACAGCCCTGCCCGGCCTCGTCGCCGAGCGTATCGACCCGCACATCGTGCCGGAGATGGCGCGGCGTCTGGGCCAGGGCAGCGTCATCGTCACCGGCACCAACGGCAAGACGACGACCGCTCGCCTGCTGCGCGGCATCGTTCGCGCCGCCGGCCTGCGGCCCGTGGCCAACCGCGCGGGATCGAACCTGATGCGGGGGATCGCGGCGGCGCTGGCGCAGGCGGCCGGGCTGGACGGGGGCTTCGCCGGCGCTAAGCGGCGCCTCGGCCTGTTCGAGGTGGACGAGGCGACGGTGCCGGAGGCGGCGCGCGCGCTCAGGCCACGGCTGGTGCTGTTCACTAATCTGTTCCGGGATCAGCTGGACCGCTACGGCGAGGTGGAG
>JADFRV010000264.1 GCA_022561095.1 Chloroflexota bacterium
GCCGCGTCTGAGCGGCGTGGGGGGCGGTGACCACGGAGACGTAGCTGAGACGGGCGGCGAGTACGGCAGCGGCCAGTTGGGCCCACTCATCCGTTTCGCCGGCCGCCTGGTGGAACTGGTGGCGGATGGTCTGTTGGACGGCGGCGGGGGGCTCCTGAGGACGCATAAGCGCCTCCACGTAGTAACGATACCCCTTATCGGAGGGGACGCGACCGGCCGAGGTGTGCGGCTGCACGATGTAGCCTTCATCCTCCAGCCGCGCCATTTCGTTGCGGATGGTGGCGGAGGAGACGGGCAGGCCGTAGCGCTGGACGACGGCGCTGGAGGCGACCGGCTGGGCGGAGCGGACGTACTCGTCCACGATGAAACGCAGCAGCTGTTCTCGTCTCTCGGTAAGCATGTCGCCAGCCTTAGCAATTAGCACTCGCGGGGTGAGAGTGCTAACCGAGATTCAGCGTAGCACCCCCGTAGAGAAGGTGTCAAGAGCGAAGCCGAGCGCAGGCCGTCGCAGCGTGTTGACCCGCCTTCAGTGAGCTTGCTATACTCTGCGCAACCCCATACGAGTCCAAAGGAGATCGCGTCATGGCAGAAGAGGACCAGGCGGACACAGAAGAAGCGCCGCAGAAGAAGGGCGGCAAGAAACGAAAGGTGTTCTTCCTCGTGGCCCTGATCGGCGCTGTAATCGCAGCCCTCTCGTTCTGGCGCCGCCGCGGCTCTGAGGAAGAGTTCGAAGAGTAGCTACCGGCATCCCAACCCGTCCCTTGGTACCTGACATCGCGTTCCTTCGGAGCGAACCGTTCGCGTGGAGATAACCTGGCTCGGCCATTCCTGTTTTCGCATTCGCGGCCGCGGAGCGGCGATCGTCACTGACCCCTGTCCGCCCTCATCCGGCTATACCATCGGCAAGCCCACAGCGGACATCGTCACGATCAGCCACGACCATGAAAACCACTCGTACGTGAAGGCGGTGGCAGGCAAGCCGGTACGCATTGATAGGCCCGGGGAGTACGAGATTCACGGCGCCTTCGTGACCGGCGTCGGCACTTACCATGACGCGGAGGAGGGGGCCACTCACGGCGCCAACGTGTCTTTCGTGCTGGAGATGGAGGACCTCCGCGTCTGCCACCTGGGAGACCTGGGGCATACACCCACGCCGGACCAGGTGGAGGAGATGAGCGGCGTGAGCGTGCTGCTGATACCAGTGGGCGGCAACACGACGATTGACGGGGCGACGGCGGCGGAGGTGGTGAACATCATCGAGCCCGCTATCGTCATCCCGATGCACTATCGCACTGAGGTCACGAAGGACGAGCTGGCGCCGCTGGACCGCTTCCTTAAGGAGATGGGCGCCAAGGATCTGGAGCCGCAGCCCAAGCTGGCGGTGTCCCACAGTACCCTGCCCCACGAGATGCAGCTGCTGCTGCTGGACTATCGCCGCTAGCGGCCGCGGGCAGCCACATAAACGCCGGCGACAGCCGCCGCTCCGAGCAAGGCCGCTGGTATGGCGATCGCCAGCAGGAGGGCCAGGTTGGAGCCATCGTTATCATCCTGGGCCAGAGGCTGGAGGCCACCCTGGCCCAGGGACAGGTTGCTAATCTCTTCCACCGTCGTCGGCGTGATCAGGTCCTCGGGCAGGACCGGCTCCCGGCCTTCAATCGTGGCCAGGACGACCTCGCCCATGAGCGCGTGGCCTTCATCGTTGGGATGAATCTGGTCATCAGCCACGAGCTGGGCGGCGCGGCCGCGGAACAAGGGATAGACGCTGGCCAGATCGGCGCCGAACTCCGTCTCTGAGACCACGCTCTGGGTCAGATCGTTGATCCCCCGGATGGCGAAGTCCGCTATGAGTTCGGCCGCGTCACCTCTGCCCGACAGGGGGCTGTAGAGGTCAAGCACAACGATCTTAGCCTTAGGGGCCGCCTCTCGCAGACCGCGAAGCACCTGCGTAAGGTTCTCCTCCAACGCGGCGAGCATCTCCTCGAACAGTATTTGGCACTCCGAGGCGAGAGGGTCGGCGACGCAGGGAGAGTCAGGCGTGGCCAGGGCGAGCACGT
>JADFRV010000265.1 GCA_022561095.1 Chloroflexota bacterium
GGCGATGAAGCTGGGCACACTCTTCGAGGTAAGCGAGTAGCCCAGGCGCGATGACCGTAGCCGCGATCCTCCTGGCAGGAGGAGAAAGCTCCCGCATGGGCACCGCCAAGCCGCTGCTGGAGTGGGGCGGGAATACCCTGATCGAGTACCAGCTCGCCCAGCTCAAAGAGCCTCCGGTAGACCGGCTGGTGGTGGTGCTGGGGCACCGCGCGGATGAGGTTCTGCCCTACGTCCGCGGCATCGGCCCCGAGGTAGTCGCGGTGATCAACGAGCTGTACGCGGAGGGACGCGCCTCCTCACTCCGCCTCGGCGCCGCCACCCTCCCGGACGACACCACGGCTGTCCTCGTTATCAGCGTCGACCAGCCCCGACCCCACGAGGTGATCGCCCGGCTGGTAGACGTGCATCGGCGCTCCGGCAACCTCATCACCGTCCCCACGTACGAGGAGAAGCGCGGCCACCCGCCGCTGCTCGATGGCTCGCTGCTGCCGGAGCTGCGGGAGGTCGACGAGGCGACGCAGGGGCTGCGCGCCGTTATCGAGAGGCATTCGGCGGACGTAAACGAGCTGCCGTTCGAGACGTCGGCAGTGCTGCTGGACCTGAACCGACCGCAGGAGTACCAGAAGGCGCGCGCCAGCTACTTCACCCCGACGGGCGGGCGTCCGCCCGGGTAAGGAGACGGCCGTGAAGCGCATGGGCGACTACGAGATCCTGTCCCACGTGGAGATGCCGGAGTGCAGCATCCGTATCATCGGCATGAAGGAGGCGGAGCACGTAGCGCTTCACTACCACGAGAAGTGCGCCCAGATATACACGGTGCTGGAGCAGGAAGTGGAGGTGCGGGTGGGCGACCGCACCATGCGGTTGCGTCCGTATGAGACGGTCCGCATAGAGATGGGGGTGCGGCACAGCGTGCGCGCCGTGGAGGGCTCGGCGCTGGTGCTCAGCCTCTCGATACCGCCGCTGGACAGGGAAGACCAGCACGTGGCGGAGTAGGAGCAGACCCACCGTTAAGGCTTTCGCTTTGAATCCGCCGCCAACACCCTCTGGGGTTATGGGAGAGTTCCTCTGCGGCGGCGCCAAGTTGAACCGAGTGCAGGAGGGCATATAATGTGGTCGCATTACACAAAGGCCCGCAAGCTTGACTCGCCGTGCGGCCCCGTGATACAAACTAGGCGTCTCAGATAGCCCCAGGAGGTTGCCCTTGACTCAAGAAACCGCCTCAGAAGAGAAGAAGCGTAACCCCATCGTACCCTTCCTACGCATACCGGAAGACCCCAAGCAGGAGCCCTACCTGTGGGGCAGCAAGTGCAAGGCCTGCGGCGCCGTCTTCCTCGGCGAGCGCATCGCCTGTGGCAAGTGCGGCGACACCGACCCGCTCGAGGAGGTCCACCTGAGCGACGAGGGGGAGATATACGTCTTCTCCGTGGTCCACCAGACGGTGCCGGGGCTGGACGCGCCCTACGTCGCCGCCATCATCGACCTACCGGAGGGGGTGTCCGTCCGGGGTAACGTTTACGGCCTGGACCCGGAAAAGCCCAGCCCGGAATGGTTCGGCAAGAAGGTAAAGATGTACACCGAGAAGGTGCGCACCGACCGCGAAGGTAACGACGTCATCGCAGCCAAGTTCAGGGTGCTCAACTAGCCGCCCAGGCGGCCACCTAGACGCAGAAGGAGGAGACCATGAGGGACGTAGCGATGGTCGGCGGCAACATGATCAAGTTCGGGCGCTACCCGGACAAAGACGTCGTCCAGTTGGCGGCCGATGCCACCATCGGAGCGCTGAAAGACGCCGGCATCTCCATCAACGAAGTGGAGATGGTGGCCAGCGGCAACCTGTACCAATCTAACGCCATGATCGGCCAGCGGGTCATGAAGGAGATCGGAGCCACAGGCGTCCCCGTGGTGAACGTCGCCAACGCCTGCGCCACCGGCTCCACGGCCTTCCGCGAGGCCTATCTGGCCATCGCCTCCGGCATGTATGAAGTAGCGCTGGCCATCGGCAGCGAGCAGATGGGCAAGATGGGGCTGCTGGGCGCCGGCGGCGGCA
>JADFRV010000107.1 GCA_022561095.1 Chloroflexota bacterium
GATAAGGTGGGACTGGCTGGGACGAGCGGTCGCGATCTTCAAAACCGTTGCGGGGCGGTTGTCCCGTCCCGGGTGGGTTCGACTCCCATGCACTCCCGCCAGATACGCCTTGTGGTATTCTTGGGCCGACCCGTGCTGTACGTATTTTTCGGCAAAGACTCCTTCTCCCTCCGCGAGAGGCTGGACGAGCTGCGTGCGTCTCTGGATGCCGATGGGATGCTCGCCTCCAGCACGACTGTCTTAGACGGTCGTAAGATCAGCCTGGCGGAGGTGAGGGCCGCCTGCGATACGGTGCCCTTCATGTCCGCTAACCGGCTGGTGATCGTTGAGGGGCTTCTGTCGCGGCTGGCCGGCGCCGGACGCGGCCGGCGCCGCGGCGGGGAGCCGTCGGGAGAGGCTGCCGCCTGGCTGCCGCTCGCCGATTATGCGGGCGGGATGCCGCCGTCTACGCACCTGGTGCTGATAGACGGTGAGATTGAGGGGCGTAACCCACTCCTTGATGCGCTCAAGGGCAAGGGAGAGGTTCGGGAGTTCCGCCCCCTGAACCCGCGCGCCGTCCCGGACTGGATCCGGAGGCGCGCCCAGCCTCTCGACCTCAAGCTTAGCGCCGGCGCCGTGCGCCTGCTCGCCGAGTTCGTGGGGAACGATCTCTGGACCCTCTCCGGTGAGCTGGAGAAGCTGTCCGTCTACGCCGCTGGTAAGCCTATCGGCGAGGAGGAGGTGCGGGCCCTGGTCACGGCCGTGCGCGAGACCGCCGTCTTCCCCCTGGTTGACGCCATCGTGGAGGCGCGTCCAGCAGCGGCTGTCAGGCTCTTGCGGCAGATGTTCCAACAGGGGAGCGGCGCTCCCTATATCATATTGATGATACAGCGGCAGTATCGCCACCTGGCGATCGCCCGCGAGATGCTGGATGCGGGGGAGAGCGGCCGCCGCATCGGCGATGCCATGCGGCTGCCTGACTTCGCTCTCGAGAGGCTCTTAGAGCAGGCTCCGGGCTATACCATGGCGCGGCTCCAGGTGGCCTTCCAGCGCCTGCTGGAGGCGGACCTGCACATCAAGCGCGGCATCTACGATGGCGAGCTGGCCCTGGAGCTGCTGGTGCAGGACCTGGCGGAGGCGGGCTCCCGGGCCGCGGCCTAGTTGAAGCCGGCGTCACCGTCGCCGTGGAGGATGGGGTTGTAGCAGGCGGCGGAGTGGCCTGGCTCCAGCTCGGCCAGGGCCGGCGCGGGCTCCGTCCGGCAGACGTTGGTGGCCTTGGGGCAACGGGGCAGGTAGGGACATTCCTCGGGCAGCTCCGCTAGATTGGGTGCCGCTCCGCGGATGGCTGGCAGGGGCCTGGTCTGGTCCTGGTCCCAGCGAGGGCGGCTCCCCAGCAGCGCCCACGTGTAGGGATGGCGGGGCCGCTCGAACACCGTCCGTGTATCGCCGAACTCAACGACGGAGCCCGCGTACATGACCGCCATCTCATCGGCCATCTGGGCCACAACGCCGAGGTCGTGAGTGATGAGGAGGATGGAGGTGCCGAAGCGCTGCTGGAGCTGGCGCAGATCGTCGAGGATCGCCGCCTGCACGGTCACATCCAGGGCGGAGGTCGGCTCATCGGCGATGAGCACCTTGGGGTTCAGAGCGGTAGCGATAGCGATCATGACTCGTTGTGCCATTCCACCCGATAGCTGGAAGGGATAGCTCCGCGCTACCTCCTTCGGGTTTGGGAAGTCCATCTGGGCCAGCACCTCCAGGCTACGGTCCCGCGCCTCACGCTTGGAGACCGGGAGGTGAGCGGTTATGATCTCCTCGACCTGAGCCCCGACGGAGAGCACCGGGTTGAGTCCGGTTGCCGGGTCTTGAAACACCATGGCGATATCGCGGCCACGCAGCTGCCGCACCTTTTCCGGGGATAAGGTGAGGATATCCGTCTCGTTGAGATATACGCGGCCGGCGGTGATTCGCCCGGGGTAAGGCAGCAGGTTGAGCAGCGCCAGGCCCACGCTGGTCTTGCCGGCGCCGCTCTCTCCGGTGAGGGCCAGAGTGGTGCCGCGTCTCAGTGATAAAGAGACGTCTTTGACGGCCTTCACCGCCCCTTCGGGGGTGTCGAACTGGGCGCTCAAGCCTTCGATTCGGAGGATCGGCTCGTCCAACAAGCGCTGGACCTTTCCCCGGCTATACCGCCTGCCGGCGGTGCGTTGCTACAGGGAGATTATAGCGCCGATTTGATGTTGAATGCGCGCTACTAGCGTAGGGCGCGGATAGCGCCGATAACTCGGCCCTGCACCTCCACGTTGTCCGCATCGGTGTGGATGGGCTGCATCGTTTCGTTCGCCGGCTGGAGACGGACGCGGGGACCTTCCCGGTAGAAGCGCTTCAGGGTCGCCTCCTGCTCCTGCTTGAGCCACGCCGCTACCATGTCTCCGTCCTGGGCGGTGACCGCTGACTCCATGATCACTATGTCGCCGTCGTTCACCAGCGCGTCGATCATGGAGTTGCCCTTCACGCGTAAGGCGTACACGTTTTCGCGGCCGCCAACCATGTCTGGGGGCACCTCCAGAGTGTCTTCCGGGTCGTAGCTTCGCCAGGTGTCAGCAGTGGGGACAGGGATCGGCTGGCCGGCGGCTATGGTGCCGATGATTGGAATGTTGGCCACGCGGGGACGGCGGCCGCCCGGCTCCAGCAGTTCGATGGCGCGGGAGACCTCACGGTCGCGGCGGATGTAGCCTTCCTTCTCCAGGATGCGCAGGTTGTAGTCGACGACGGATGTCGAGCTGATTTTGCACGCCTCCTGGATCTGGCGGATGCTGGGCGGATAATCGTGGTCACTGATGAACTCCTGGATAAACTCCAGGATACGCCGTTGTTTCGCCGAAAGCTCCTTCATGGCGGATCCCCCTGACAGGTTATGGAACTTTTGTTCGCCAGAACACTAGTTTAGAGACCATGCGTTCGATTGTCAATACCCGCGTGTCCCATATACAATCCTGCTTGCCGGCAGGCGCTTGGCTACTAACGCTGGAGAGGATCGATTATGGGCAGCGGCTTGGAGGACATTCGAATACCCGAAGACGGTGACCGGGCCAACAAACGGGCGTTGGTCATCGCCGCTCACGCCGATGATTCGGAGTTCGGCGCTGCCGGGACCGTCGCACTGTGGGCGCGGGACGGCTGGGAGGTGTACTACCTGATCTGCACAGACGGCTCCAAGGGGTCCGAGGATGCCGCCATGACTCCCGAAAAGCTGGTCCCTCTACGAAGGGAGGAGCAGCGCGCCGCCGCCCAGGTGCTGGGAGTGAAGGAGGTCTTCTTCCTGGACTACGTCGATGGCGAGCTGGCCTATACTCCGGAGTTCAGCCGCGACGTCGTGCGCGCTATCCGTATCATCCGGCCCCACACCGTGTTCAGCCACGATCCCAACCAGATCGTGCGCAACACCTTCATCAACCACCCGGACCACCGCTGCGCCGGCACCGTCGCCCTGGATGCGGTCTACCCGCTCGCCCGCAACCGTCCCACCTTCCCTGAGTTGCTGAACGAGGGGCTTGAGCCCTATAGCACCCAGGAGATATATCTGTGGAGCACTAGCGATATCAACCACAGCGTTGACATCACTGACGTTATCGACCTCAAGCTCGAGGCGCTGAGCAAGCACGTGAGCCAGCTCTCCGAGATGATGGAGACGCGGCTGGAGCAGGTACGCTCCTTCTGGAAGAATGAGGACGGGCGTTATATGGAGAACTTCCGCCACATCCCCATCCCGTTCTGATCCGATGCTGTTTGCTCGTTTCCGGCACAACGATCTGGAGGTCTACGGCCGTGTCGAGGACGACCGTGTCAGGCCTCTCCATGGTGATCTCTTCGGCGAACACCGCCTGCTGGAGGAGGCGATCTCCCTGGACTCCGTGCGGCTGTTGCCGCCCGTCCGCCCCGGCAATATCCTGGCGGCCGCCGTCAACTACCCCTCGCACGTGGCGGAAAGCCAGAAGATGACCGGTAAGGCGGAGGCGCCTCCCCAGCCGGAGCTGTTCCTGAAGCCTTCGTCCTCCGTCATCGGTCCGGAGGAGGCGATCGTCCTGCCCCAGGGCGCCCGCCGTGTCGACTATGAGGGTGAGCTGGTTGCCGTGATCGGCCGCGCCTGCCGCAGCGTGACCGCCGAGGAGGCGCTGGCGTACGTGTTCGGCTACACCTGCGGCAACGATGTCTCCGCCCGACACTGGCAGCGAGACGATCTCCAGTGGTGGCGGGCCAAGGGGAGCGACACTTTTTCGCCCCTTGGGCCGTTCCTCGCCACCGGCCTCGATCCGGCGAGCCTGGAGCTGCACACCCGTCTCAACAGCAACGAGGTTCAGGCGTCCAGCACGGGGGCGCTCATCCACAGCGTCGGCACCCTGATCAGCTTCGCGTCTCAGGTGATGACGCTGGCGCCCGGCGATGTTGTGTTCACGGGGACGCCGGGGGAGACGGGCCGCCTCAGCGCCGGCGACGTGGTAGAGGTAGAGATCGAGGGGATCGGCGTGCTGCGTAACACGGTAGTAGCGGCGGAGAGCCAGGGAGTCTGAGGGCGCGCAGCGCGCGCGTAAAGCGGAGGCAGGCTAGGCTTCTGTGCGTCCGCTGGAGGGGGCAGGGACGCGGCGCAAGAGGCTCTGCGCTTCCTCCGCAACACCGACGTCGGTGGCGTCGCAGTAAGTGGCGTAGATGGCCCTGTCTATGAGGCGCACGCCGTCACCGTTCAGCTCAGGGGCCTGCTCCTGGCGCAGGCGGAGCAGACGGTTGAGCCTCCGCAAGAAATGTAGCTGCAGAGGTGAGTAGCTGGCCTCGTTCTCCGTGAGCGGAGAGACCATCTCGTCCATTCCTCCCTTGGACTCTTCGATGCCCTTCATACTAAACTCCGGCTGTCAGGTATCGAACACTATCCATCTCTTAGGGTATCGGCCTTATCAGAGGAACGCAAGCCTGCTGCGGCAGGGGAACGGTGAATAAACCGTTTAGACGTAGATAGCCGTAGAGAGGATGTGGAAGAAAATCGGCAGCCGTTGAGGGGTTGGGGTGCGGACCGGCAAGCGAACGGGAGGGGTTATTCTAATCCCGCCTGCCGGTAGCGACGTAGGCTGCGAAGGCGTGGAGCGTAGCCGTGGACTCCGCTGTCTGCGATGGCGGATGTAGCGGCAGCGGATCCACCAGCGCGGCTTGTCATTGAGCCCCCAGACGCCGAATGTCTACCTCTTCACCGCTAGGATCGTGGCGTTGTCCCAGGAGAAGAAGATCTCCGCCCCTTGCCGGCGCACCTCAAACGCTTGTTGTGCCTCCTCTGAGGCCGCCGCGAACATCTGGTTGAGCTGCTCCACAGCATCGCGCGGTGTGCCCGCGCGGTGCACCCACTCGCTGAATAGCTGTGGGTTTTTCCCGCGCACCACCTCTTGGACCTCAAAGCCGGCGGCCGGAAGGAGCTCATGCCGCCACTGGGAAAGGGGGTAGTCCCAGACGTGCGTGGGATCGCGGAGCTGTTCCAGCTGGTTCATCAGCTCCACTATCTCCGCCGCCTCCGGCGCTACAACATCGCACAGCACCACACGGCCCTTGGGCTGCGTGACGCGGGCTAGCTCACGCAACGCGCGGGGAAGGTCGTGGAAGTGGTGGCTGGCGTAACGACAGGTGATTACGGGAATCGTGTTGTCGGCGAAGGGGAGGCTCTCCGCCGCCGCCAGGGTCCACTCCAGCTTCGTATCCAGCTCCCTCTCGCGCGCCAGGCGCTGTGCCTGGCGCAGCATCTCCGGCGTAAGGTCGGCGGCGATGACACGAGCGGCATCGGCCGCCACCACGAACGCCGTGAAACCGGTTCCCGTGCCCAGATCCAGCACCGTGTCGCTGCCGGTGGCCGCTGCCAGGCGACGCACCGTCTCCAGGCTCTCGCCGCGACGGTGCAGGCTGCTCTCGGCGTAACGTTGGGCCTGGCGCGCGTACTGACTCTGGGTATCGTGCGCGCTCGGACGGCCCCGTTCGAAGCTCATGGGGCGAGGAGAAGTAGGGCCGGTATGACGAGTGAAAGGCGGCGGAAATGAGAAAGGGGCACGCCTATAGTCCAGGAGCGCCCCTCATCGCGTATGGGCGTTTGTCTACAGCCGAAGCTTGCCGTGTGAGGGCTGGCGCCGCCTCTGGCGGTGCTCGCCCTCGGCCTCCAGCTCCAGAGCGGCGGTGGCTCCGAACTCATATACGTAGCCGCAGGAGAGGCATGTGCTGTAAGCGCCGTGCCAGTCCTCTTCAAACAGCATAGATCCGCTGCATCGGGGACAACTCCGTGGCGGAGCAGTCTGCATCGACCCCACCTCCTATTCGCGTTACAACAAAAAAGCCATCCACCGGCAAACCGGTGTGGCCCTTCTGCCGCCGCCGAGGTTAGTTGACGGGTTCGGGTTGAAAGGCTAACCCTACTCGCCCGGAGGCGAGATTCACCCCAATGCCTGTCCCCCGGTCTGCTTTACGCAGATTTGGCGTGTCGGCCGTTTGTGACCGCAAACACATATTATATTGGGGCCGTCAGCCTGTCAAGGCCACGTCTATCTCTAGGAGGCAGTCTGGCGGAGTGAGTTTGGGCGTTAGGCTCGCTATTCAACAACAGTGGCCGCCAAACCGCGACCGTGCGGCTAATCGTACTCAACCGGGCACGGTTGAAGGCAGCAAAGCTGCGAAGCCTTGACAAGCAATAGGGGCGATGCTAACTTCTAGCCACTGTCGCGCTAGGCTTTATAGCGCCCGGGTCACTTGAGCTGCAATGATGGTCGTCCCTATTCGTAGGCAGTCGCCCGCCCCAACGCTCCCTTCAGGCCGGGTCTAGGGGAGCTAGACGTGCAGCAGTATATCCTGCGGCGAGTCCTCCTAAACCTGCTGGTCATATTCTTTGTGGCGACGCTTGTCTTCCTGCTGCTGAGGATAGACACGGGCTTTGTGATCACTCAGCGTGCCCAGCAGACTCAGGTCACCGATCCGGCGGCGACGGAACAGGCCAGAGACTTGGTGCGCAAGGACCTCGGCCTGGACGGTTCGATCTTCGAGCAGTACAGGACGTATCTCTGGAACCTTGCCCAACTGGATTTCGGCGAATCGTTTCAGGCCAAGGAGGATGTGCTAAGTGAGATCGGCGATCGGATCGGCCCCTCCCTTGAGTTAGGACTGCTCCAGATCATGATCGCCTTGCTGGTGGCGGTGCCCATCGGCATTATCTCCGCTGTACGTCAGGACTCAGTGGTCGACTATGTCCTCCGCTTCGTGGCGATCGCTCTGCTGGGGATACCGGTGTTCGTGCTGGGCGTGTTCGTGCTGTTGCTTTCCTCTCGCGAGTTCGGGTACACGCCGCCGCTGACCACCTACCGCGATCTCGTAGGGTTTCCGCCTTTCGGCACGGACAAACCTGTAGACGTGTGGACCAACCTTCAGATCATGGCCATGCCGGCGATCATCGGTGGCCTGGGCACGGGCGCCATAATCATGCGTTTCCTGCGCTCCCAGATGCTGGAGGTGATGCGCCAGGACTACGTCCGCACCGCCTGGGCCAAGGGGCTAAGAGAGAGGGTCATCATCCTGCGGCACGCCCTGAAGAACGCTCTGATCCCTGTCCTTACTGTGGTCGGCCTCCTTCTGGGAACTATCGTTA
>JADFRV010000266.1 GCA_022561095.1 Chloroflexota bacterium
GTGAACAACGTCTGCCCCGGCAACATCGCCACGGAGCGGCTGATATCGCTCATCGAGGAGCGCGCCCAGCAGGAGGGGATGAAGGTGGAGGAGGCGATAGAGATCGAGGAGCGACGGGTGCCGATGGGCCATCTGGGAGACCCCGAAGCCGTGGCGAACCTGGTCGTGTTCCTCGCCTCCGCGAAGGCCCACTACATCACGGGCACGACGATCCAGGTGGACGGCGGCAGCACTACCGCGGTGTTCTAGGCCAGGGGGGCCGCCGCGCCGGCTTTAGGCCCGTCCCTGGAAGGAAGGATCGTCCTGGTCCAGCCACTGGTTGGCTGCCCAGTGTTGGTTGCCGAACCAGGGGAACGTGTAGCGGTTCTTGTAGTAGGGCCAGGATACGCCCGCGGTGATGAGCGTCGCGTAGTCCAGGCGGGCAAACGCTGCCGTGTCGGGCTTCAGCTCCAGGGGCCCGCTCCCATCCGGCTTTACACCCAGGAGGTAGCGCTGGATCTGATAGCCGATCTCCCGCCTCGCGTCTTCATTGAACTCCGCCCTCTGCGCGTCCAGAAGTGCGTCTAGCTCGGGATCGCTCACCCCGAACGAGTTCTTAGGGCCGCCGGTGTGGAAGTAGGGGTAGACCCAGTCGTCCAGGTCAATCCAGCCGTTGTCGAACCCCCAGGTGGCGACCATCTGGTCACACCCCTTGAGGAGGCCTTCGGCTATCTGCGGATAGGCGCGGATCACCTGCTTATTAATGTTGGGACCAATGTCACGACGCAGACCCTCTATGAAGCTGGGAGCGAAGTCCGGAATGTACGACGGCTGGTCGGCAAAAGTGAACTGGATCTCAGGGCTACCCGCCTCCTCATACAGCTGGCGCGCTAGGGCCAGGTCCTCTTCCCGCTCCGCCAGACCGGTCCGGTATCCGGGGACCGTCCTCAGCTCTTCCGCAGGTAGGGCCCACTTTGAGATGGCTGGCCCCACGGGAGCCGTCATCGCCGCCTCACCAGCCCAGATGAAGTCAATCGCCTGCTGGCGGTCGGCCGCCAGGCTGATCGCCTTGCGCACACGCGGGTCGCTCCAGGTAGGGCACGGCGCCCCCGTCTGAATATCGAATATCTTGAAGCGGCTGTTCACCCAGCCAGAGATGGTCTCTCGCAGGAGCTCCAACTCCGGCTTCTCGTCCTTGAGGTCGAACACCCACTGGGGATCGCCCGCTCCTCCGGCGACGTCGAGCCTCTTGTCACGGAACAGGGATTCGAGGCTGGCGTTATCGACGATGAAGAACGAGGTGTAGCCGTCCATGTAGGGCCGTCCCGTGCCCTCTGCCTGGTCCTGCCAGCCGAACCACTCAGGGTTTCGGAAGAGGCTGATCTCCTGAAGCCCCTGCAGCTCACCCCATATGAACGGCCCGGTGCCGATCATCCGGCTCTGGGGTTCCGACCGCGGGAACTCCAGGGCATCGCGCTCTTCATCCACCACCTCACGCGGGATGATGAAGGCGTTGGTGTCCGCCAGGAAGTGCAGCAAGGGCGATATGGGCTTGGACGTGGTTATTTTGACGGTGTAGTCATCTATCTTTTCGATCTTCTCCATCGTCTGGTACTGGCTGCTACGGTAGTACAGGGTGTAGCGGGGGCTGGACTCATTCTTCTGCCTCTCGAAGCTCCACACCACGTCATCCGCCGTCAGCTCGCGACCGGGCAGGCCCGGGAACTTAGAGTTGGCGTCCTTGATCTCCACCTTGTCGCGCACGTCAGAAGGCAGGCTGGCGGGGTCATGGAACTTGACGCCGCGACGCAGCTTTATGACGAACTCGGTCGGTTTCTCCGGGTCGTCGCCCCCAAGCTCCGGCATCGCCTCCGCCAGGTCCGGCTCCATGAGCTGTTCGCTGTGCGATACGTACTTGTAGAGCTTGCTGTACACCGCCGAGTGGCCGCTGTAGAGGGGGCCAAACTGGGTCTGGTGCGGATCGAAGGTGTCAAGGACCAGAGCGTCGAAACCGGCGAATCGCAGGGTGCCGCCGGTCGTCCCCGGCGCCTCAAACGGACGGC
>JADFRV010000108.1 GCA_022561095.1 Chloroflexota bacterium
ACGCTAGGGAACGCAGGCCTCGTGCGCGGACGGGACAGACAGGCCAGCCATCGGTCCGCCGGCAGGCACGTAGATCGCGCCAGAAACTGCGGCCGCACCCATCCCATGCCGAGCAGTCGGTAGAGACGGGAGCGTCTGCCACGAGTCGGATGCGGGATCATAGGCCTCGTTCTCATCGAAAGTTCCCTGAGAGCCTTCGCCGCCGACGACGTGGATGAGGCCGACGACGACAGCGGCGCCGATTCCGCTTCGAGCTGTAGGAAGTGGCGCCCGCTCGACCCATCCGTCGGTCGCTGGATCGTACTCCTCGTTCGTGTCCAGGTTGCGGCCAAAGTCGAACGAGATGCGGCCTCCGATCGCATATATCTTGCCATCGATGACGCCGATCGCCAGGTGATCACGGGGGGTCGGAATGGATGCAGCCCGTGTCCAGGAGTCAGACAGGGGCTCATAGACCTCGACGGCGTCGGAGTTCGCCGCGCCAGCGCCGGCTACGCCTGCGATCGCGTAGATTCGGCCCCCAACCACCGCAGCGGCAAGCGCCCCTCTTGCCGTCGGCATTGGACTCTTCTCCTCCCAAGTGTTCGACTCGGGATCGTATACGAACAGATCATCACGTGGGTCACTGAAACCGACCTCAAACCCTCCAACCACGTACAGTTTGCCATCGAGGCCAACCGCGGCTGCGTGGTGGCGAGGCGCCGGCAGAGGTGCGGCCTGGCTCCATTTATCGGTGTCGGGATCGTAGACCTCCACACTGGTGGTCGGAATCCCCGAGTCATCGAACCCTCCGACCACGTAGATCTTTCCGAGTACTTCGGCCACAGCCACCTCGGAGCGTGGGGTCGGCACAGGCGCCCGTTGCTCCCACCGCCTCGCATCGCTCGAAAGGGACGGTGTCGGCTGCTCAGGCGTGTCCGGCGGCCCGGGCGTGGGGGAAACCTCCCTTGGCGGCCCAGCCGGCGTCCCACCGGTGTCATCGTTGCCACAGGCCATTCCCAAGAGTGCGACCAATGCAACTGTCAGCAGAAGAGTCCCGCTCGCACCTTTAACCATCATTACCTGATGCTAACAGGCAGGCTGCCTCCTGGGCCACAGGTTAGGAGAGTCTTAGAAGCCACTCACAGCGGATAGAGTCTGGAGTTCCAGCGCGAATCGGCGGTCGCTGAGCGTCCATGAAGTGCTAGAATCAACCAGGCGAGCGCCCGCAGCCAGACGAGGAGGAGCCTATGACTTCGGTCTACGGCGACATTCAGGCGAAGGACGAGTTCACTCACCCCCTGGGCCCGGAGAAGAACTTCAACGAGAGCATGTACTTCAACTTCTTCGACGGGGAGCGCGGCTACGGGGGCTTCCTGCGCACCGGCAATCGGGCCAACGAAGGATACGCGGAGGTCACCCTCTGTCTCTATCTCCCGGGCGGAGAGGTGATGTTCAACTACAAGCGGCCCGAGATCGCCGATAACGACGCCTTCGATGCGGGCGGGATGAGGTTCGAGGTGGTGGAGCCGCTGGCGAAGCACCGGACGCTCTACGAAGGTTCGGCCGTGTTCCTGCGGGAGCCGGAGCAGATGGCGGAGCCGGGGCAGGCGTTCCGGGATAACCCCCACAAGCAGGTGAGCCTTGATCTGATCCATGAGGCCGTGGGGCCGGTGTTCGGATCCACCGGCGCCCAGCGTGAGGCCGTGGACCCGGACAGGGAGTTCGCCCGCGCCCACTACGAACAGCACATGCAGATCCGTGGCAGCTTGGTGATCGACGGAGAGAGTACAGAGATCAATGGCCTGGGCCTGCGCGACCACTCCTGGGGACCTCGATACTGGCAGGCGCTGAAGTACTACCGCTGGCTCAACTGCACCTTCGGCCCGGACTTCGGTCTGATGGTCTCGGAGGTCCGCCCAGCTGAGGGCGCCAGCATCCAGAGCGGCGTCGTCTTTCGCGGCGAAAGCTTGGAGCGGATAAGCACAGTGAACATCGACACCGAGTTTCTGCCCGACTCCCCTTACCACCAGCGGCGCCTGACCGCGACGCTGGGGCTGGAGAGCGGGGAGCAGCTCACCCTGGAGGGTAGCGTGAAGGGGTTCATCCCTCTGCGCAACCGGCGGGCCGGCATGGTCACACACATCGGCGAGGGGATGACCGAATACCGCTGCGAGGGCCGCATCGGCCTGGGCATCTCCGAGTACCTGGATCAGATCCAGTAGCCGCATGCGGGTTGCCCCCTTGCCCGAGACAATAACTCTGGAAGGATACGTCGTCGTCTTAAGGGACGCCCCGGGTGCTAACGCCTTGTATCAGGGGCTGCACAGCATAGTTCCTTGGGACCAGGACGCATACGAACGAGGATTTGAGGATCCATTTGTCTTTACTGAACTCGGAGACTTGGACCTCTTACCCACTCTTGAAGTGGCGCGGCAGGTTTTGGATCGGTATGCGGAAATACATCGACGCGAGTCGCTGGCGATACTTTATGCCCGAGTTCACGACGTGTCCTCGCCGTCCGCGCTCAGCCGACGAGGCTTGAAGTTCTCGGGATACGATGCAGCCAACACAGGGCAGCCATTCCACTCGATCATTTGGGATAACAAGTGGCAGTCGGGATCGCCCACCACACGATTTGCTCAGTTTCGGAACCAAGCCGGCTTGTTTGACTCCGCCGATGTCGCTCGGGAGTACATGGAGGCTTACCTCAGCGAAGCCCGCGCGGATGATGCGGCGTATGACCCGGGCGAACTTGTCATATGGGAAGTCTACCTCGTCGACTAGCTTGACTTCTGAAGAACTCTCCGAGCGCCTCGCGCAGTTCCTCACGCGATCCCACGCCGCCCGTTCCGTCCGGATCGAGGGGCTACGCCTGCTAACCGGCGGCGCCTCACGGCAGACCTGGTCGTTCAACGCCGTGATCGAGAACGCCGAGGGTGAGATCAGCAGGCAAGCGCTGATCCTGCGCGGCGACCCGCGCCGAGGGCCCAACCTTATGCCGCAGGAGATGGAGTACGCTCTTCTAAAGGCTGCCGGCGAGGAGGGTGTTCCCGTACCGAAGGTGCATCTCATGGGCGACGAATCGCTTGGGATGCCCTTCTTCCTCATGGAACGGGTTGAGGGCGAGACGATCCCGCGCCGCCTTCTGCGCGACGACATCTACGCCGAGGCTCGCCGGGCGATGACGGGACAGCTGGGCGCGATCCTGGCCAACATCCATCGCGTACCCACCGAGGGGCAGGGGCTGGACGAGCTGCCGGCGCCCCCACCTGACAGCTCTCCGGCCGAGAATGAGGTGACGCGGTACGAGCAGACGTACCGCGCCGTGACGCCGGAGCCGCACCCGAGCTTCGAGCTGGCGTTCCGCTGGCTGCGGCAGCACCTGCCGCCAGCGGAGGAGCGAACCCTGGTGCACGGCGACTACCGCATCGGCAACGTCATCTTCGGCCCCGAAGGGGCGCGGTCCATCCTGGATTGGGAGCTGGCCCACATCGGCGACCCGATGGAGGACCTCGGTTGGATATGCGTCCGCTCCTGGCGCTTTGGCAACGATGACCTGCCAGTGGGCGGCATCGGCACTCGGGAGGAGTTCTGGCGCGCCTATGAGGCGGCCGGCGGTTCGGCGGTGGACCCGGCACGCGTCCGCTTCTGGGAGGTGTTCGGCAACCTCCGCTGGGGGATCATCTGTATCACGCAGGCGAAGGCCTACCTGGACGGGCTCAGCCCCAGCGTCGAGCTCGCCGCCATCGGGCGGCGTACCGCGGAGACGGAGTGGGAGCTGTTGAACTTGATGGAGGAGGGCTGATGCAGGACCGTCCCACATACGACGAGCTGCTGGCTGCCGTGGAGCGCTTCCTGAGTCAGGAGATCGTCCCCAATACGGAGGGGGTGCGCCGGTTCCACGCCCGCGTAGCCGCGAACGTCCTCGGCATCGTCCGGCGGGAGCTGGAGCGAGAGGAGGAGCAGCTTGCCGCCGAGTGGGCCGGCCTGGACGGCCTGCTGGAGCCAGCGAAGCCGCCGGAAGGCCGAGCGGCGCTTCGCGAGGCGTTGGGAGCCCGTACGGCAGAGCTGTGCGAGCGCATACGTGCGGGAGAAGCGGACGCGGGGCCGTTCCGAGAGGCGGTCATCAGTCAGGTGCGGCGGACGATTCGAGACAAGCTGCTGGTGAGCAACCCGCGCTGGCTGGGAGAGTAGCGCCACAGCGCCGGCGGGCGTGGCGCTCGTGCGGATAGAGCAGGCGGGACCGGCCTACTCACCTGCGGCGGGCGTGGATTCTAGTTGGGTAGTGAGGGGGAGCGGCAGCCGGGAGGCGATGTAGAGCAAGACAGCCGATCCAGCGAAGGCTGCGAAGAGCATCACCAGTACCCAGTCGTAGGAGCCGGTGGAATCGAAGATGGCGCCGGCAATGACCGGGCTCGCGATCAAGCCGATAGTTTCGATCACCGCGAAGGTTCCGAGGATCGCCCCGAAGTGGGCCAACCCGAAGGCGCGGGGCAGGAGCAACGGCTCCAGCAACGGACCGCCGCCACTACCCACGATCCAGAAGACGAGAAAGACCGCGATGCCGGCCGTCCCGGAGTCCAGTATAAGCGCCGTCATTGCGGCCATCAGGAAGGCGACTAGCCCCATAGCCGCCTTCTCGATGCGTGGGATACGGTCGGCGAGCGCGCCGAAGACCAGCCGGGAGAGGATGCCGAAGGCGGCCGCGCCAGATACAAGCGCCGCCGCGACGCCCCGAGAGATGCCAACGGACTCGTAGAAGGGCACCATATGCACCAGCCAGCCGAATACGCCGAAGAAGAACAGCATCATCGCCAGGGCCAGCACCCAGAAGAACGGAGTACGCAGCGCCTGCCCCAGGGTGAGGCCGGTCAGGACCCGGGGCTGATGCGACCCGTCCCGCGCAGGCGGTTCCCCATCGACAGCGGCGCCGATATCGGCCGGGGAGTTGCGGACGAGCAGCAACCCCATAGGCACCAGAACAGCAACGGTGACGATGCCGGAGAAGATAAAGGAGCCATCCCACCCATAAGCATCGATGACCACTCGCATCAGGGGCACGACGACGAAACCGCCTAATGAGAACCCTGTGCCCAAGACACCCAGGGCGATGCCGCGTCTACGGTCGAACCAGCGGGAGATCAGCGCCTGAAAGGGGATGAAGAACATCAACTGCCGGAACACGGCGTTGATCGATTGGTAGGCATACCACTGCCAGAGCTCGCTGGTGGTGGCGAGGAGCAGGTAGGTGGCGCCGGTGAGGGTTGCGCCTACAACGATCGCGGACCTTGGGCCACGGGCATCGACCCAACGACCAACAAACGGCCCTGTCAGACCGCTGACGAGCAACGAGACCGAGAAGCCGAGCGTTACTTCTGTGCGCGACCATCCGAACTCCGTTTCCAGCGGCTCGATGTACAATCCGAAGGACCAGAAGGAGACTCCGCTCCCCAACGCCATGGCAATTACGGAGCCGGCCAGGATCCACCAGCCATAGAAGGTGTTTCGCTCGCCACGCATCGTCGAGTTGATTTTGCCCACGTTCGATGTAACTGAGGTGAGGTTGTGGAGTCGGCACGCAGATAGAAGTGGCGCGCTCGGCGGGACTCGAACCCACGGCCTCAGCCTCCGCAGGGCTGCGCTCTATCCAACTGAGCTACGAGCGCGCAAGGTTGGGCCAGCCACATGGCCCCTTTACGTCGCGTGGTGCCGAAGGTGGGATTTGAACCCACACGCCCTTACGGACACTGCGCCCTGAACGCAGCGCGTCTGCCATTCCGCCACTTCGGCGCGTCTCTTCTAAGTGGTGGGCGGTGCAGGGCTTGAACCTGCGACCTCTTGCGTGTGAAGCAAGCGCTCTCCCACTGAGCTAACCGCCCGCCGCCAATGCGATTGTAGAGCCGCCCGTTTGAAGGCGTCAAGGTAGCGGGAGAAAGGCTGGTAGCAGGGGCGGGAATCGAACCCGCGACACATGGCTTATGAAGCCACTGCTCTAACCGCTGAGCTACCCTGCCACCGAAGGCGAGTGTAGCAACGAGATAGCAGGCCGGTCAACGACGCGGTGCAGGCCTACCTAGCTTATGTCACCTAGACCGGTGATCACACGAAGTAGTGTTTGCAGGCTTCGTCGATAGTAGAGGGGGTGAGAGCCCGCTCGGCTCCCTGGTAGCGAGCACCATCCGCGATGGTTTCGACGATGTCGCGAGGGTGGCAGCCGCGCATGTCACGGAGCCCGTTACTGGAATACGCGTCCATGAAGTGGTTGGCGGCGGCCTCGTCGTAAGCCACGCTATTGCGTTCGCACTCGCGCTTCAATATCTCGATGAATATGGAGGAATCTGGCCCTGGGATCTCCACCTTATAGCGAATCCGTCGCAGGAACGCGTCGTCCGCTAGCTCCGCCGGAGGCTTGTTGGACACGAAGACCGGGATCGTATCGAAGGGGACCTCAAACCTGGCGCCAGTGTTAAGCGACAGGTAGTCGATCTGTCTTTCCAACGGGGTGACCCATCGATTGAGCAGGTAAACCGCGTCCAGGTGCTGGCGCCCGAAATCGTCGATGATCAGGAAGCCGCCGTTGGCCTTCATCTGTATCGGCGCCTCATACCTCTTGTGCACCTCGTCCAGCATGAGCTCCAGGTGGTTGGCAGCGAGCTCTCCCGCGGCGAACACCGTCGGGCGCTTGATAACAACCCAGCGTCGATCAGGCTTGGCCGACCCTGCTGACTCACCACCGTCCGCGGCATCGACCGCCTCATGGGTGGACGGGTCATATACTTGAATTATCTCCCGCATCACCTCGATGGCGTATGGGATCAAGATGTGACCGGGCAAAGCCCCTGCTAGCCCCACGGCGGCGCTCGTCTTGCCGTTCCCGGAGGCGCCGTAGATGATCGTGGCCCGCTTGGAGCTAACCGCCTGTCCGATGAGGTCCAGCGTCCGCTTCGGCAGGACCAGGTGAGACAAGCTCTCCTCGATCTTCTGCCGCGGAACCTCCACGTTATGAATCGATTGCCTCCGCACCTGATCGACGTAGTCCCGCAACAGCACCGGCGCCGGGCCAACGTAGCCACTCATCGCCAGCGCTGCTAGGGTTCGTTCTATACCCGCCGAGGTCAGGACGAACCGCAACGTCCCCTCAGCGCGTCCCGTCCCGCCGGTCGTCTCGCAGAGCCGTTCTCGCCGCAAGAACCCGAGTATCTCCATCGTTGCAGTCACGGACAAACCGAGGCGTTTGGCGATCTCAAACCCCTCGATGTTGCTGGCGACGTACAGCGTCTTCAGGGCGAGGTCTGTCAGGACGCCTATATCCAGTCCCGTCCCGGCGATCGAACCGGGGGCTGCCGGTCGTTCAACATCGATCTCCATAGCAAGCTCCTGTAATAGCGGCCAGCGTTGGGTAATCTCTTTACGCGTTACCTCACTACTTAAACAGCCAGCCCAGCCAGATGTTACGAACACCCTTGGCCGCCTCCTTATCCCTAGGCGATGCCCGGCCCTGCCACCAGTCTCTCCCCGTCTACCGTGATGACGTCCGCTGCCGGAGGGAGGGCCCTGGTAGAATGAGTGTGCAATGGCCACCGCACCCCCAAACCAGCTTCTGGCGCAGG
>JADFRV010000109.1 GCA_022561095.1 Chloroflexota bacterium
ACGATCTGTTTCTCCGTCGCGTCCTCGGCGCGGATGTCGTCCCAGATGAAGTACAGGAACACGCCGATCAGGGTCACGAACATGAGGCCGATCATCACGTTGACCTGCTTGCTGGTGTTCATCGGGCTGCGGGCGCCTCTCCTCTCGCTTTCGCCGGACTTCTAGGCGTTGTACTCAACAGTCTTGGATGGGTTGTCCGCGGCGCCCGTCTCCGCTACGGTCACGCCCGTGTTCACGACGATGCTATTGTCCTCCTGTACCTCTATGGAGAAGCGGTCCATAGGTCGCGGCGCCGGACCGGCGACGAGGATGCCGCCCTCCTTAGTGTAGGTGGAGCCGTGGCAGGGGCAGCGGAACCACCCCGTGCGGCCCAGGAAATTAAAGTCCGACCGGTAGGGGACGGTACAGCCCAGGTGGGGACACTTTTGCCATAGCGCCAGAAGACCGCCGTCCGTCTTCTCCCCGTTGGGGGTAGTCCCTGCCTCCAGGTTCAGCAGGAAGAACCTGCCCTCCGCTATCACTACCGGGTCGTCCCCCGGCGCCGGAATCCGCTCGGGGCTAACGAACACCTCGCGGGCGGCGCCGGCCGGCTTGCGGGTGAAAGCGAAGTTCAGAGAAGGGCCCACTAGCCCCACCAGGGCGAGGCTGAGGGTAGTCCAGAAGCCACCCAGTATGAACAGGCGCCGCGTGAGGACAGCCCGCTTCGGCACCGGCGTCGCAACCGGCGTATCGACCGTGGCAGCGACGGGCTGCTCGGCCGCCGCTGCCGGTTGGGGCTGCTGAGCGGCCGAAGACTGAGGCTGTCCCCCTGTGTCTCCGCCCTCTGGTTCCTGAGTCTCAGATTCCATACCGTCTCACCTCACCTACATTATCTCCAACCGGCCCCAGCCTCTGATCCAGGCGCTGGCGTAGATGGACTAAGCAAAATCACTTAACCCTCGTCCACCTTGATCTTCCAGGGCCATATCAGGTCCTGGCCCTGGCCGCGGAAGAAGGCGGCCACCAGGGTCAGGGTCACGAATGCCATCACAGCCCCCGTAAACATTACGATCAGCACGTCACGTCTGGTCCGTACCCAGCCTATGCGGAAGAGGGTATAGATTATCAACCCGGGGAAGACGACGATAGTGAGGGTCAGCGGTATCACCTGCTCCGCCATGATAGACGGGATGTTGAAGTGCTCACCTCCCCAACCGTGGATGCTCCCCAGGCCGATGCCTCCCAGGTCCCAGTCGCCGATTGAGTCGTTGAACGGCCAGGCGATGTGGTCCAGGTCCTCCGGCCACTTCACACCCAGGACCTCGAACTCGAGCCGCTTGGCGACGTCTTTCGTCGATACGATGCCTAAGTGCTCCGCGCCTGCATCGTCACGCAGGCAGGGCCAGCTAACGTCCTCGGCTCTCTCAGAGCAGGCGGGTATCCAACGCGTAAGACGTTCCGCGCCTGTGGCCTCCCCGGAATCGAACGAGACGAGGGCGAAGATGACGACGATAGTGTAGATGGTAGTGATGACGGTGATGCGAGCCGAGTACTTCGTGCCGAACCAGATCCCCTGCATGTGCCGGCTGCGGTCGATGAAAGGGATGGAGGCGAGGAAGCCAAGGAAGATTGTCGGCAACAGCACGCCGCCCCAGGCCTTGTCCATGTGCAGGAGGAGCTCCTGAAGGTTGCCGAAGTACCAGGGCGCCTTTGAGGGGTTAGGCGTTACGTTGAGGTTGGCGCGGTTTAGCAGAGGCGCGTTGATTAAGACCGACAGAATCGTGAAGGTGATGGTGAACAGCACCGCCGAAATGAACTCGACGAACACGAGGTCCGGCCAGACCAGCACCTCCTCCTCGCGCGCACGCTTGGGTCGGGGCCTGGCGGGGGCTGCGGACGCCTGTCGTTGGGCCTCTACGGCCATATGCCTGCCTTTGACCCCCTACAGCGGACGCGCCATACCGCCGTCGCGGCGGATGCGCCAGAAGTGGACCGCCATCATGATCGCCGCCAGCAGAGGTAGGGCAATGACGTGGAGCGTGTAGAACCGAATCAGCGCCGGCTGCCCGATCTCGAAGCCGCCGAACAGAACGATCTGCGTTTCGTCGCCCAGGTAGGGGGCCGAGCCACCGATGCCGTGACCGACGGTGACCGCCCACAGGGCTAGCTGGTCCCAGGGAAGCAGGTAGCCGGTAAAGCTGAGGACCAGGGTCAGGACTAGCAGTACCACACCCACAACCCAGTTGAACTCTCGTGGCGGCTTGTAGGCTCCAGTGTAGAACACGCGCATCATATGCAAGAACACCAGGATCACCATGGCGTGGGCGGTCCAACGGTGCAGGTTACGCATCAGCAGGCCGAACTTGACGTTCGTCTCCAGGGCGGCGATGTCCTGGTAAGCGCGGTCCACTGAGGGCACGTAGTAGAACATGAGCAGCACGCCTGTGATGGTGAGAACCAGAAACATGAAGAAGGTTAGCCCGCCCAGGCAATACGTATGGGTGATCTTCACGTGCGTGCGATGGATACGAGTGGGGTGAAGGTGGAGGAAGACGTTGGTGGCCACTACCAGCATCTGGTTGCGGGGAGTGCTAGGGTAGCCGGAGCGGAAGATGGACTGCCAGATGTAGTTGTGGAATAGCCCGTCGTAGATGCGATCCTGAAGGACGTTAAGCCGTTCCCGCAAGTTACGCGGTTTGCCGGGCTCTTCCGTCACCGACATCTACCCACTCCTCACCGAGACCACCAAGCGCCGAACAGAGCCATGATCACTAACGACCCGAGGATGGTAAATAGAACCGCTAGGAACTCGTACCCCTCAGGCACTTGGCGAAACAGGATATCCAACGGGGGCATACTGGCCTATCCTTCCTACCTGAGCCCGCCCAAGTGGACGCTACGGCGACAGATTGTGAAGTTCTTTGCAAGCGCAGGCTAGCACCACCACTATCCAGTGTCAAGAGCGTGTCTCCTCCAGCGCACGGCAGCCAAGCCTAGTGACGAAAGTGGCGCTCGCCCGTGAATACCATGGCGACGCCGTACTCATCGCACACCTCGATCGCCTCCTCATCCCGAACGGCGCCCCCGGGCTGAATGATAGCCGTAACGCCGGCACGACAGGCCATCTCCACCGCGTCGTCACGGGCGAAGGGGAAGAAAGCGTCCGAAGCAAGCACGCCGCCCTTCGCCTTCTCCCCGGCCAGGCGAAGCGCCAGCTCCACCGGCGTCTTGCGGTTCTGCTGTCCGCCGCCGATACCCACGGTCGCCTTCTCTTTGGCGACGACGATTGCGTTGGACTTCACGTGCTTCGCCGCCTTCCAGGCGAAGCGCAGGTCCGCCAGCTCCGTCGGCGTGGGCGCCCGTTTGGTCACCACCCGCAGCTCCAGCCCGCCGTCCGGCCGGCGATCCGCCTCCTGCACCAGGAGACCACCCGAGACGCGCCGGTAGTCCAGCCCCGGAGCCGATCCCCCCTCCGGCATCCGCAGTATGCGCAGGTCGCGCCGCTTGCGCAGCCGCTCCAGCGCCGCCGCCTCGTAGTCCGGCGCCACGGTAACGTCATAGCGCATCCCCTTCATCGCCGCCGCCATCGCCTCCGTGACCGCCCGGTTAGCGGCGATGATACCGCCGAACGGCGACATCGGGTCGGAGTTGAAGGCGCGCCGGTAGGCCTCGGCGATATCATCATGGCTGGCGATGCCGCAGGGGTTGGCATGCTTGACGATGACGATGGTTGGATCGCTGAACTCGGAGACCGCCTGCCAGGCGGCGTCGGCGTCCATCACGTTTATGTATGACATCTCCAGCCCGTGCAGCTTCTCAGCAGCGACGATGCCGCCGCCGTCTTGGCCGACCCGCTCCTCTCGGTAGAGCGCAGCCCGCTGGTGGGGGTTCTCGCCATAGCGGAGGTCGAGCGCCTTGTCCAGAGCCACGGTCATACGCTCAGGGAACGTCTCCTCGCCCTGCTCGTCCGACCGCAGGTACTGGGCGATAGCCGTGTCGTAGCTGGCGACGTGCTGGAACGCCTTCTCGGCCAGGCGCCGGCGAAACTCCAGAGGAACCTTCTCGCTGCGCCCAGACGGGCGGGCGTCAGCCCGCAGGTGATCCAACGCCTGGGCGTAGTCGGACGGGTCGACGAGGACGAGGACGAAGGGGTAGTTCTTGGCGGCGGCGCGCAGCATCGTCGGGCCGCCGATGTCGATGTTCTCCAGCGCATCGTCCAGGCTGACGTCCGGCTTAGCGACCGTCTCCACAAACGGGTAGAGGTTCACGCAGACGATGTCGATGGGCGGAATCTCGCTGCGGGACAGCTCCTCCATCTGCTCCGGCCGGTCGCGACGGGCCAGGATGCCGCCGTGCACCATCGGATGCAGCGTCTTGACCCGGCCGTCCAGGATCTCCGGGAAGCCCGTCAGCGTCGAGACGCTCTGCACGGCCAGGCCGCCATCGCTCAGATGCTTCTGGGTGCCGCCCGTGGAGTAGATCTCGAACCCCAGCTCCGCCAGGCCGCGAGCGAACTCCCGGACGCCGGCCTTATCGTGCACGGAGATGAGGGCGATCACGGTCAGCGTTCCTCTTACTCCGCCGCCTGGAACTCGTCCGCCACCTCGGCAACCACCTCGCCTGCGCCGCCGCAGAGGGGACAGGTGGCCATCCCCGGCGTCACCTCGTCCATACCCTGATACGCCATCAGCTTATCGTCCTCGATCCAGATGTACGGCTTCTCAGACTCGTAATCCTCGATCCCCCGCAGCTGATGACTCTCGCCCGCCTCGTCCACCCACATCACCTGCGTGCGGTCCGTGACGTGCTCCCGAAAGAACGTGTCCAGCGCCTCCGCCGCGCTCCTCGCCTCCACCTCCTCCTCCCACTCTACCTCCTCGTGGCGCGTCTCCTCCGGCTCTGCCCCGACGCGGCTCATGCCGTACGTCCGCATCCAGTCGCGGGCGCCCCGCGGCATCCTCTCGACGTAGTACACGCGAAAGGTGGGCATGCTTACCCCCACACTACGCCCTTCCCCCGCACCACCTCACCCACCACAAGCGCCCCGGGGAGCTGCGAGCGGACGGCCTCGGCGTCCGCGGCGGCCACAGCCAGCACGATGCCGATGCCCATGTTGAAGGTGCGGTACATCTCCTCCTCGGCGATGTTGCCCCGCTCCTGGATCAGCCGGAACAGCGGCGGCGTCTCCCAGGCGGACTTATCGATGCGGGCGCCGAGCCCCTTAGGCAGGACACGGGGGACGTTGCCGGGGATGCCGCCGCCGGTGATGTGGGCGATACCCCTGAGCTGCGGCAGAACAGGCTTCAGGTCGCGGTAATAGCAGCGATGGGACGCCAGCAGCGCCTCGCCCAGGCTGACATCCAGGCCGGGGTAGGTGCGGTTCAGCCGCTCTCTCTCCTCCTCCGTGTCGCCGTCGAACCCCACGTCGAACACCTTCCGAACCAGCGAGTAGCCGTTCGTGTGCAACCCGTCCGAGGGCAGCCCCAGGAGGACGTCACCCTCCCGGATGCGCGAGCCGTCGATCACGGCCTCCCGCTCCACCACGCCCAGGACGAACCCCACCAGGTCGAAGTCGCCCGTAGCGTAGAGGCCGGGCATGTCGGCCGTCTCACCGCCCAGGAGGGCGCAACCGGCCTCGCGACAGGCCGCGGCCACGCCGCCAACCAGCGCCAGCTTCGCCTCATCCGTCACGCCGCTGCCGCCGATGTAGTCCAGGAAGAACAGCGGCTCCGCGCCGGCGGTGAGGATATCGTTCACGCAGTGGTTCACCAGGTCGTGACCCAGCCCCTCGTATCGCCCCAGCACAGCGGCCAGCTTCACCTTGGTGCCGACGCTGTCGGTGCTGGCCACGAGGACGGGATCGCGGTAAGCGCCGAGGCGGAACAGGCCGCTGAACGGACCGACATCGGCGATGACCTCAGGACGCCGGGTGCCACGGGCGAGGTCAGCGAAGCGGGAGATCAGCCGCTCGGCGGCGGCGATATCGACGCCGGCAGAGGCGTACGCGTCATGAGACTGCTTTTCTTGGCTCATCCGGTTGTAGCGGAGGCCTTACGGCCTCCTGCAGCACATGGAAAGCTTCGCCTTCCGCTACAGGTTTGACTAGTGGCGGTCGCGTTCCCAGGTCCAGGCGGCGCCGACGGGCTCCCGCTTGCCGCCGCGGCCCACCCGCTCGAACACCAGCTTGTCCATCTGGAGCTGCACAGGCATCGGATATTCGCCGGTGAAGCAGGCGGTGCAGAAGGAGTCGCGTGGCTGCTCGACGGCGCGCATCAGCCCCTCGATGCTCAGATAGCTCAAGGAATCGGCGCCGATATGCTGGCGGATCTCCTCCACGCTCTTGTCGGATGCGATCAGCTCCCACTGGGTGGCCATATCGATGCCGAAGTGGCAGGGGTTCTTGATCGGCGGCGCGCAGATACGCATGTGCACCTCTGCGGCGCCCGCCTTGCGCAGCATCTCCACCACCTTGGGCGTCGTGGTGCCGCGCACGATGGAGTCGTCCACCACCACCAGCCGCTTGCCGTCGATCACCTGCTTCATGGGGTTGAACTTCAGGTAGACGCCCTGGTCGCGCAGGCGCTGGTCGGGCTGGATGAAAGTACGGCCCACATAGCGGTTCTTGACCAGCCCCTCGCCGTAGGGGATGCCCGACTCATGGGCGTAGCCGATGGCGGCCGCGATGGCGGAGTCCGGCACGCCGATCACCATGTCGGCCTCGACCGGGGACTGGCGGGCCAGCTCCCGGCCCATCCCCATACGTGCCGGGTAGAGGAGCTTATCCCGGAGCACGCTGTCCGGCCGCGCGAAGTAGATGTACTCGAACACGCAAAGAGCGGGGCGCTGCGCCTCCGCCGCCTGGAAGGAGCTGACGCCGCTGCGGTCGATGACGACCGCCTCGCCGGGGGCGATCTCGCGCACGAACTCCGCGCCCAGGTGGTCCAGGGCGCAGGTCTCGGAAGCGATCACCCAGCCGGTGCCGTTTAGCCTGCCCAGGCACAGCGGGCGCACCCCGTAGGGATCGCGCATAGCGATAAGCTCGCGGGGGGTGACGGCCACGAGGCAGTAGGCCCCATGGATCGACCTCATGACGTTCGCGATCCGTTCCTGCCAGTCGGCGCCGGGGGCGGAGGCCAGCATCTGAGCGATGACCTCCGTATCCGTGGACGATTTGAAGTCGTAGCCGTGATCCTCCAGGTCGTCTCGGAGGAGTTGGGCGTTGATCAGGTTGCCGTTGTGTCCCAGCGCCAGCGGCCCGTGCTCACCCTCCACGTACACCGGCTGGGCGTTCTCGAGGCGGGTGGAGCCGGTAGTGGAGTAGCGGGTATGGCCGATGGCGACGAATCCGGGGAGGAAGGGCAGGTCGTTCTCGTCGAACACCTGCGATACCAGCCCCATGCCGGTGCGCAGGTGGATGCCGCGTCCGTCGCCTGTGGCGATGCCCGCGCTCTCCTGGCCGCGGTGCTGGAGGGCGTATATGCCGTAGAAGGTGATTCGTGCTACGTCTTCGTCCGGCGCAAACACGCCGAACACGCCGCACTTCTCTCGCCAGTTAGAATGCAAGAAGTTCCCTGCCCAGCGGAAG
>JADFRV010000267.1 GCA_022561095.1 Chloroflexota bacterium
AGGAGGCGCTGGAGATCGATCGTCTGACCCGCAGGGTGGGGTTCCGGCGGGTGTCGGAGGCCGAGTGGCAGGACGCGGAGGAGACGGAGAAGGCGGTGCTGGAGGCGTTCAGCGCCGGCGTCAACGCATTCATGGAGGGCAGCCGCCTGCCGGTTGAGTTTGGGCTGCTGCGTTACCGGCCGAAGCCCTGGCAGCCGGTGGACACGATAACCTTCGGGCGTTTCATGTCCTGGTCACTGTCCGGGAACTGGGACGATGAGATACTGCGCTCCTGGACGGTGGAGCGGTTCGGCGCCAAGGTGGTGGAGGAGCTGGAGACGCCGTATCCCGCGGGTAAGCCGCTGATAGTGCCGCCGGGGGCGGAAGCGAAGGGAGCAGGGCCCTCGCTGGCGGACGACTACGGCGCTGCGACTGAGCTCCTGGGCGCGCTGGCGGGTGGCGGTATGAGCAACAACTGGGCGGTGAACGGGAAGAAGTCCGCCACCGGTAAGCCGCTGCTGGCGAATGACCCTCATCTGCCGCTGCAGATGCCGTCCATCTTTTGGGAATTCCACATTGACTCGCCGGAGCTGAAGGCGGCGGGGGCCGGCCTGCCGGCCACGCCCAACGTCATCATCGGCCACAACGAGCGCATCGCCTGGGGCGTGACGGCGTCGATGATCGATGGCGACGACCTGTTCGTGGAGAGAGTGAACCCGGACAACCCCTCGCAGTACGCCTACAAAGACGGATGGAAGGACGGCGAGGTGGTCCGGGAGGAGATCAAGGTGCGGGGCCGCAAGGAGCCGGTGGTGGAGGAGGTGTTGATCACCCGTCACGGGCCGGTGATCAGCCCGGCGATCAAGGGCGAGACGCGGACGCTGGCTCTTCGGAGCGTCACCCTGGAGCGGGCGCATCAGGTACAGGGGGGCCTCATGCTCATGGGCGCCCGCAACTGGGAGGAGTTCCGGGATGCGTTACGGCTGTGGCCGGCGCCGTCGCAGAACCTGGGCTATGCGGACGTAGACGGGAATATCGGCTACCAGCTGGTGGGGCTGGTGCCCATTCGGGCGAATGGGCACGGCGTGCTGCCCGCTCCCGGCTGGACGGGAGAGTACGAGTGGACCGGCTGGATCCCGTTCGATGAGCTGCCATCTGTCTTCAACCCGCCCACCAACTGGGTGGCGACGGCGAACAACCAGATCGTGGATGACGACTATCCTTACTTCCTCTGCGTTGACTGGGCGGACAGCTACCGTCAGGAGCGTATCATCGAGATGCTGGGGGAGAAGGAGAAGCTATCCGTCGAAGACTTCCGGCGGATGCAGGCGGACCAGCTATCTTTGCCGGCGCGGGAGCTGGTGCCGCGGATGCTGGAGCTTGAGCCCAAGGACGAGTGGTCGAAGCGGGCGCTGACGTTCGTGCGGGCCTGGGACTACGTGGTGGCGGCGGACAGCGCGGCGGCCTGCGTGTTCGAGGTGTTCTACACGCACCTGGTGCGCAAGGCGCTGGAGGAGAAGATCGGCTCCTGGTCGGACTTCTACCTGGGCCGCGGCATTCACCCGCTGAAGTCAACCGGCACCTTCTTCGCCGAGGCCTCTTCCTGGCTGCTGGCGAAGATGAAAGGGAAGAAGAAGTGGTTCGCGGGGAAGAGCTGGAAGGAGGCGATGGAGGAGGCGCTGGCCTCGGCGGTGGGAGAGCTGCGACAGCTCATGGGCGACGACGTGTCGCAGTGGCAGTGGGGCCGCCTGCACCGGCAGACGTTTCGCCACGTGATGGGGCAGACGCGCGCCCTATCGCGGCTGTTCAACCGTGGGCCGGTGCCGGTAGGCGGCGACTCCAACACCGTGTGGCAGGCGTCCTACGTTCCGTATCATGGCTACGAGCTAAAGGCCTGGACGGCGTCCTACCGCCAGATCATCGACCTGGGTGACTTCGATAAAAGCCTGGCGGTGATCCCCACCGGCCAGTCCGGCCACCCGGGAAGCCGCCACTACGGCGACATGATCCGAATGGGGCCGCAGGTGGAGTAGCA
>JADFRV010000005.1 GCA_022561095.1 Chloroflexota bacterium
TGGCGGCGGCCGCCGCGGCGACAGGTCGTAGAGCTTGGGGCGCGTCTGGCGGCCGATGACGAGGAGATCACGGAAGCCGTGGGTGGTGATGAGCGCGGTCTTGGCGCCCTTACGCTCGATGATGGCGTTGGTGGCCACGGTGGAGCCGTGGGCGACTTCCAATTCTTGGCGGGCGGTAAGCGGCTCTTGGGGCCGGGCGGCCATCTCGCGCAGCCCCTCCAGGACGCCCCGCGCCGGGTCTTCGGGTGTGGAGGGCCGCTTGTAGACGCTGAGGCGACCGTCCTGCCAGAGCAGGAAGTCGGTGAAGGTGCCGCCGGTGTCGATACCGAGGATGGAGGCCATGACTAGGGCGATTATAACGGCGGCTGCTCGCTAGGGCAGTGGTCTTCGCCATTTCGCCGGTGGCATCAACACTTCCGTCTGACGTAAGCGTTATGGTATTCTGCGAGCAAGTCGTGCCTGCCTACCGGCGGGCAGGTCTGGAAGCGGAAAGAGGCAGATGGGGACGATCATCGACCTGCATATCCATACCGTAGTCGGCTCTATGGACAGCGATATATCGCCGACGCGGCTGGCGGAGTCGGCCCGAGCGGCGGGGCTGACCGGCGTGGCGCTCACGGAGCACATGTCGCAGTGGCTACCCGATGAGGCCGACCGGTTCCGGGAGGAGAGCGGGCTGTTTGTGTTCAACGCCCGCGAGTGGTCCACCGACATGGGTCACATCATCGTCCTTGGCCTGGACCGCGAGGTGCGGGGACAGGCGCGCGCCCGCGACCTGCGACGGGTCTGTTTGGACAACGACGCCTACATGATACTCTGCCACCCCTTCCGCTACTTCCCCGGCCCTTCGAACTTCCTGTTCGGAGGCCGCCGCGACGCCGATGAGATGTCGCCTGAGGTCCTGGCCGAGCATCCACTGTTCCACCTGGTGGACGCCATCGAGGTGCTGAACGGCGGCTGCATCGACCGCGAAAACGCACTGGCGCAGGAGGTGGCGCAGGTGCTGGGGAAGCCCGGCGTGGCCGGCAGCGACGCCCACATGCCGATGGAGGTGGGGCGCTACGCCACCGTGTTCGAGAAGGAGCTGGAGAGCGAAGAGGATATGCTGGCGGAGCTACGTGCGGGCCGCTTCCAGGCCGCGCGGCGGGTCAGGCCGGGCGTGTTCGAGCCGCTGGAGCAGACGGTCCGGCCCTAGGCTCCTGGCGCACCGAAGTCAGGCTTAAGCCTGGCCTTCGTCTGGCGCCGGCAGGGAGGCTCAGCGCTTTCGCCGGAAGAGGCCCGATATCGAGCCCCACACGCCGCCGCCGCGGCCGCCGCCCTTCAGCCCGTCGATGAAGTTTCCCCAGGCCGCCTCCGCCGAGGCAGATCGCGATAGCCCCTTTATCCGCTCCTCTATGATGTCGCGCACGCGGCCCTCCTCGCCGGCGTCCAGCCAGAAGCCGTGCTCGTCCTCGCAGGTGTCCAGCTCCAGGTCGTAGGCGCGATAGTTGAAGGCGGTCATACGCTTGCCGCACTTGGGGCAGTCCAGCTCGCTCTGCTTCTTGGCGTACTGGACGGTGGCGCGGCGCTCCTCCGGCGTGGAGGGGACGGTCGACTCAAGCTCGTCGAGCTCGTGGTGGTCCAGCCAGCGGCCGTTGCAGGTGGGGCAGTGGTCCACCTCGATGCCGTGGTGGTGCTCGATGATGAGCTCGGTGCCGTCGCGGGGACAGTTCATAGTCGGTGGCCTCCGTTTCTGTAGGAGATACGCGTCTAGGGTAGCACAGGGATGGGTGAGTGGCAGCAGGTGGGCGGTGAGCGGCAATTAGGTTGTTCGTCGCCCCAGCGCCGCGTTCAGCGAGCCGGAGCGGTAGCCCGCCAGGTCCAGCGTCACGTACAGGTAGCCCAGCGCCTTCAGCCGCTCCACTACCTCGGCGCGGCGGGCGATGAGCAGCTCCAGCCCCGCCTCGTCCGTCTCGATGCGGGCCACGTCCTCGTGGTGGCGGACGCGGAGCTGTCGCAGGCCGAGGGAGCGCAGGTAGGCCTCCGCGTCGCCGATCCGGCCCAGCGCCTCGACGGTCACCGGCGTGCCGTAGGGGATGCGGGAGGAGAGGCAGGCCATCGCCGGCTTGTCCCAGGTGGGCAGACCCCGCTCCCGCGAGAGGGCGCGGATGTCCTCCTTGGTCAGGCCGGCCTCCACCAGCGGGCTGCGGACGCCGTGCTGGGTGGCGGCGCGGCGTCCGGGGCGAAAGTCGCCGGTATCGTCCAGGTTGCAGCCGTCGACGACGTGATCGAAGCCGCGCTCTCGCGCTATCCCCATGAGGCGGCCGTAGAGCTCGTCCTTGCAGTGGAAGCAGCGGTTGGGGCTGTTGGCGACGTAGTTGGGGTCGTCCATCTCCTGCGTGTCGATGAGCTCGTGGGCGATGCCGAAGCTCCGCGCCAGCTCCTTCGCCTCCCGCACCTCGGACTGCGGGATGGAGGGGGAGACGCCGGTTATCGCCAGGGCGCGGTCGCTAAGGACGTCGCTGGCCACGGCGGCGACGAAGGTGGAGTCCACGCCGCCGGAGTAGGCGACGATGACGGAGCCCATCTCCGCGATGATGCCCTTCAGCGTCTGGAGCTTGTCTCGAGGGTGGCGTCAGTCACGACGCCCTATGATAGCACAGACAGTGTTCAGTTAGGCCTGTCGCCTTGTGCCGACGCGCTACGGCGTGATGGCGATCTTGAGGACGCCCTCGGTCTTGGAGCGGAACAGGTCGTAGGCCTTGGGCATGTCGGCGAGCTTCATGTGGTGGGTGAACAGGGGCGTCAGGTCGACGTCACTATTCTGCAGCAGGCCCAGAAGGTGCTCCAACCGTTCGCTCCCAGAGGGGCAGAGGGTGGTGACGATGCGGCGGTGCAGGAAGGACGGGGAGAGCGTGGGCATGCTCACCTGGGGCGTGAGGCCATACACGCCGATGGACGACACCGTGCCGCCGCGACGGACGACACGAGTGCAGCTCTCGAAGGTGGGCTGAGTGCCTACGGCCTCAACGGCGACGTCCACACCCAGGTTGTTGGTGAGCGACATGATCTCGACCACGGCGTCCTTCTCCTTGGCGTTGATGACCACGTTAGCGCCGAGCTTCTTGGACATCTCCAGACGCTCAGGGACGGCATCTACGGCGATGATGAGGCCGCAGCCGCGGGCGCGAGCACCGGCGGTGGCGCAGAGGCCGAGGGGGCCCTGGGCGAAGATGGCGACGGAATCGCCGAAGCCCGCACCGGCGCGCTCGATGGCGCCGAAGCCAGTGGACATAATGTCTGTGGCGAAGAGGGCGGCTTCGTCGGAGACTCCTTCGGGGACTTTGGCGGCGTTGATGTCTGCGTAGGGGACGGTGTAGTACTCCGCCTGGCAGCCGAAGAGTACGTGACCGCCGCCGCTGCAGACGCTATGGTCGACGGTCATGCACTCATGGCACTTGCCGCAGCCGACGAGGCAGGAGGCGATGACGCGGTCGCCGGGCTGAAATCGGGTGACGCCCGCGCCGACGGCGTGGACGGTGCCCACGGCCTCGTGGCCCATGGGAAAGCCTTCCGGCCTGCCGGCACCAGGGGCGAGTCCTTCTAGCAGCTGGTTGGGGAACTCGTCCAGGAAGTGCATGTCCGATCCACAGACGGTGGCCAGGGTCGTTTTGAGCACGATCTCGCCTTCGCCGGGCTCGGGGATGGGCAGGTCCATCATCTCTACCTTGCCGTTTTCAGTCTTGATGCATGCTTGCACGGGGGTAACCTCCTCACGATACGTCTTGGCCCGCCAATGACAGCACAGGGGTGCCGTTTACGTCAAGGGGAGCGGCCTCTCGTTGACCGCGGCGAGGCGTTGGGCTAATCTGAAGCTTGGCGCAAGGAGAAGACGATGGTGCAGAAGACGAAGGTAGAGTTGAAGGTTAGCCCTCGCGAGGTGCTAGGCAAGCAGGTGAAGGCCATGCGCCGTGAGGGCGTGATCCCTGCCAACGTATACGGACACGCACTGGAGTCGGTCGCCATCCAGATCTCGAAGGACGACCTGGTTCATCTCCTGCACAGCGCCGGCCGGAACGAGATCGTCTACCTGCGCCTGGACGGCGAGGAGGCCCGGCCTACATTCCTGCGCCAGATACAGCGCAACCCCGTTACGGACGCCATCCTGCATGTGGACTTCTATCAGATATCGCTCAAGGAGAAGGTGCGGATGGAGGTGCGGCTGGTGCTGGTGGGGACCGCCCCCGCTGAGCAGACCCAGGGAGGTACCCTCCTGCATGGCCTGGACCGGATCGCGGTGGAGGGGCTTCCTACGGAGATACCGTCTGTCATCGAGGTGGATGTGTCCGGCCTGGATGTGATTGACGCAACGATCTACGTGCACGAGCTCAGTGTGCCCGAGGAGATAACCGTCCTCAGTGACCCCGCGCAGGTGGTGGCCAAGGTCGCGCCGCCGCAGGTGGAGAAAGAGCCTGAGGAAGAGGTCGAGGAGGAAGTGGAGGGCGAGGTTCCCGAGGGGGAGGTTCCCGAGGGGGAGGAGGGTGCGCCCAAGGACGAGGAGGGCGCGGCGCCTGCCGCCGAAGACCGCAAGGAGGGCAAACGCTAGATATTCAGGCTACGGATCCGATGGGGAGGGCGTCCTGCTCTCCCCATTTTCATTACCTGCCCAGCCTGCGGCCGATGAACTCCCGCATCCCCCTCAGGAACTCACTCGCGGTCAGCCTGCGCCGCCCCTCCCGTTGGGCCGTCAGCACAGCCAGCACTCCCTCCCCCGTGGCCACGCCGAACGCGCCCTGGTCGGTAGCGGACGGAAGTCCAGCCTGCTGCTCCGCGCCCAGCGCCACCACCGTGCCCGGAGCCGCTCCACCGTCCGCCAGGGGCCAGGCCTCCCATATGTGCAACAGCCTGCCGTCGAGTGTGGTAAAGGCGCCCGGCCAGGGGTTGTAGGCACGCACGCGCCGCCAGATCTCGTCCGCGGCCAGGGACCAGTCGATGGCGCCGTGCTCCTTCTTGAGGAGCGGCGCTTTCGTAGCCAGCGATTGGTCCTGGGGTTGCGGCTCGATCTCGTCGCGTAGCCAGCGGGGCAGCGTCTCCGCCACGAGGTCGGCGGCGACATGGGAGAGTTTCTCCATCAACGTCCCGGCGGTGTCTGAGTCGTCGATGGGAAGCCGGCGCTGGGCCAGTATGGGCCCGCTGTCCATGCCCGGGTCCATTAGGATGATGGTGACGCCGGTTTCATGGTCGCCGGCCAGGATGGCGGCGGGGGCTGGGGAGGCGCCGCGATGTCGGGGCAGAAGGGAGGGGTGGACGTTGAGAACGCCCTTGCTCGGTATCTCCAGAACCTCCTGACGCAGGATCTGGCCGAAGGCCACGCCAACTGCGGCCTCAGGGTGAAGAGAGGCCAGCTCGGCTAGCGTTGATGGGTCGCGCATACTGTCCGGCTGGTGGACAGGCAGGCCTATCTCCAGGGCGGCGCTCTTTACGGGTGGCGGAGTTGGGTGACGGCCGCGTCCAGCCGGTCTGTCCGGTTGCGTGTACACCGCCTTGATATCGAACCCATCGTCGACGAGCCGACGCAGGGAGGGGACGGCGAAAGAGGGTGTGCCCAGAAAAACGATGGCCATGATGGTTCGCCCGCCGATTCTAGCACGGGCCGCTTCCGTAACGCGATACAGGGCTCCCGCGTTATAACTGTCAGTGTCTGCAAGAAGAGTAAGTGTCCGTCTCTGGTGGCCTCTGGGAGCGTTTCTGGCGGTCGTAGCGGTTTCTGTCGCGTTGGCCTGCAACGGCGATGGTGAACCGGAACAGACGATCGTCATCAGCTTCACCACCCCGACTGTGGTTCCCACCGCCACGTCGACCCCTACGCCAGACCCCACGCGCACCCCCACCCCCACCCCCACGCCGAACCCCGATGTGTGCGGCGTTAACCCGGACCCTGCTCCTGCCAGCCTCCTCCAGGTTCAGGAGCCACAGCCTGGAGAGAACGTGCGTGCGTCCTTTCACCTCCGCGGCTGGGGATCCACGGAGAGCTTCCAGCAGATCGGGGTTGGGGTGGCGGTGATCAACGCCGGTGGGGATGTGGTGAAGGTGCTGGACCCCGTGCCCGCTCAACCACGGGCCTTCCGGGCACTGCCGTCAGGGCTGGAGAACACAGATCTCTCGAGCCCGTTCGCGGTGGATATACAGATTCCGGGTCTCGCGGGTCCGACGTCATTCTGCCTGTGGGTCTTCCTAGATACCGATCCGGAAGGCCTTCCCAAGGGTGTGCTCCAGGTGCCGGTCCTGGTTACTCCCTAGCCGCCACCACCACGGGCTCGCCGATGTCGACGGCCAGTTCTGCGGCGGCGCTGCTTCCAGTCAGTGCGATCTCCAGGAAGCCGGAGCTGCCCGCCAGCGCCGTTAAGCCCGGCTTCTGCGAGTAGCTGCGCTGGAGGCCCGCGATCTTGCGCCCGCCTATCTCCACCGTGACCCGCCGCGATGCCAAATCATCCGTTCGCACGTTGGTGATAAGGTTGCCAAAGAGGTCGATGTGAACGACCCGACCGCTCAGGGCGCCGTCGGGCCGCCTCCGCGCGCGGAATGGGGACAGCGCGAACACTTCACTCACGACCTCGCCCAGGTCTGACAACGGCAGGCCCAGCGACAGATGAGCCGCCGCTGGGGCGAAGATATCGCGACCGTGGAACGTATCGCTGACTGGTTGCATGTGGTAGCGAGGGTTGCTCAGGGCCACGCCCAGAACCTCTTCCGGCAAGGGGACACGCGTAGCGGCTTCGCCGGCGTGGCTGCGGGTGTCTTCGGGCAGGGCGGCGGAGAGTATGCCGTTGTCCGGCCCGAGGAAGCTCCCTCGGGCCGTCCGCAGCGCGATGGCGCGTCGCCCCGTGCCTACCTCCGGGTCCACCACGGCCAGATGGATGGCGCTGGGCGGGAAATACGGGCAAGCCGCCTCCAGCAGGAAGGCTCCCTGCTCTACGCGCTGGGACCTCACCGCGTGGCTCAGGTCCACGATTATCGCCTCCGGGTTGAGTGAGAGGATGACGCCTTTCATGGAGGCGACGTACGGGTCGGCGAGGCCGAAATCGGTTGTGAGGGTGATGATGGACTGTCGTAGCACGGCTACGCGCTAGTCTTCGAGCAGTTCGGGGCTTTCGCCCGTCGACCACTGGGTGGCGTTGGCGAAGCGTGAGGACGTCAGGAACAGAGTGCCCAGCTCTATGTTCTGGACCTCCTCAGCTACGAAGTAGGTAAAGGCGGGGTAGTACATGAGGACGCTGGGTACGTCCTCAAAGAACATCTGCTGGAACGTGTAATACAGCGTCTGGCGCTTGTCCAGGTCCGTCGTCAGGCGCGCCTCCTCGATGAGCCTGTCGGTGTCCTCGTTCTGGTAGCCGGCGATGTTCCCGCTGTCGGGGGGCTCCACCTGGGAGCTGTGCCAGACGGGGTAAGGGTCGGGGTCGGGGCCCGGGTCCCAGCCGAAGATCGCCGCCTGATATTGGCGGGGTGCCAGGAACTCACGCCTCAGGTCAGAGTCTTGGGGGGTGACGGCGACTTGGATGCCCACTTCCGCCAACTGGTTGGCGACCATTTCAGCGATGGCGATGCGCAGGGGGTCCTGATCGGTCATGAGGGAGACGCGTAGCTCCTTACCGTCCTTCTGGCGGACGCCGTCGTCCGTCGTCTCCCAGCCGGCTTCCTCGAGCAACTCTCTGGCCGTATCCAGGTCGTGCGGGCGGGGCTCCAGCAGTGGGTTATAGGCCCAGGTGCCCGGGACTATAGGGGAGTCGGCGCGGACCGCCCGACCGCCCAATAGTTCGCTGATGACGTCGTCTACATTGACGCTCAACGCTACCGCCTCACGGAGAGCCTTGTCGTCAAAGGGGGGCTGGCTGTTGTTCAGGAAGAGCATCAGTATGCGGGTGCGGTTGGAGGTGTAGGCCCGCAGGCCCTCCGTGGAAGTCAGGAGGTCGAAGTCTTCCTGGCTGGCGCTGGGTCCCAACAGGACTCCCTGCACTTCGCCGCGGCTGAGCGCGGCCGCGGCCGTTGAGGGGTTGGGGAAGAAGCGAAACTCGATCTCGTCTATGGCCGGCCGTTCGCCGTAGTAGGTGGGGTTGGCTCGCAGGATAGCCTTGGATTGGTCCAGTTGAGCGAGGCGGAACGGCCCAGTCCCCGCTGGCGCTTGGTTGAAGGGGCTATCTTGAATAGTGGCGGCAGAGGTGCCTTCCAGGATGTGCTTAGGCAGGAGGCCGATGCTGGTGAAGGAGAGGAACGGTGCGAACGGCGCAGACAGTTCGCATATGAGGGTGAATTCGTCAGGGGCGTTGCAGGAGACCTGGCGCCAGAGTTGCCCCAACCTGGAGTCGCTGGGCAGGTCCGGGTCGGCGAGCAGTTCGTAGGTGAACAGCGCGTCCTCGGCGGTGAAGGCGGCGCCGGTATGCCAGTTTACATCGCGGCGCAGTTTAAAGGTGTAGTTGAGGCCGTCTGGGCTGACCTCCCAGGACTGGGCTAAGTCGGGGAGGACCTGACCGTCGAGGCCGAGGCGGGTGAGGCCTGAGAACACCAGCGACGCCAGATCGGCGTCCGTATCGTTGAGGGGTGCGAACAGAGGGTTCACGCGGGCGGGGGAGCCGACGATCGCCTCAACGTAGCGCTGCTGGCGCTGCTCCTCAGGGGAGGAGGTCAGGGGGTTGGCGAGGATGAACCCGAGGGCTATGGCTACGACACCGAGGAAGAGGACGGTTAGAAGGGGCCATTGTGGGCGTGGGATGCGTTGCTGGCTCATGGGGCGGGCGCGGCGGGACGGCTAGCGGGACTCTACCACGCTTACGGCGGCGACGACTAACCAGATGACCACCAGAACGATGGTCATCTGAAAGAGCGTCTTTTCGATGCCACGGCGCGTCCGCACGAATGAGCCGCTCTGCAGGCCGCCTATCCCTTCGCCTTTCACCTGGAGCAGGATAATCGCGATAAGGGATATCGAGATAAGGATCATCGCGATGGCGAGGTAGTCTGTCAGGTCCACTTGCTGCTCTTAACTACTATGTTGTGCTATTTCTCTAAAGCGCCGACCAGCTTCTTGTCCGCCTCCGGAACCGCCGCCTGCGGCTGGTTACGATCGTAATAGATACGCATCATCGTCTGGGCGAGTTTCCTAGAGTCGTGGTGGTAGCGGTTACTCTCGCTGACCACGTCTGCCTTGACTAATCGTATTCCATTTTCCAGTAGAGAGTCTACTGCTACCGGCTGGGAAAGGTCGGCGTTGGGGAGCGTACCTCTAAGGTTATTGTTGACCACTATCCAGCGCAGTAGATGGCCGCCGATGTGCTCCTCGATAGCGTCGACATGCTGGGCGAGGCTGAAGCCGTCGGTCTCGCCGGGCTGGGTGGCGACGTTGCAGATGTAGGCCTTGACAGCCGGCGAGGCGGCGAACGCGCGGCGGATGCCTTTGACGAGCAGGTTGGGGAGGATGCTGGTATAGAGGCTGCCGGGCCCCAGAATGATCATGTCTGCGTCCAGGATGGCGCGTACGGCCTCGGGATGGGCGGGGGAGTCCTCCGGCTGGAGGAAGACCTCCTTGATCCGGCCTTTCGCCTTCGTGTCGCTAATGCTGGACTCGCCCTCGATGGTTTGTGCATCATCCATCTTGGCGCAGAGGGTGACGTTGGCCAGCGTCGAGGGGATGATCTGGCCGCGTACTGCAAGGACGCGGCTGGTCTGACGGATAGCGTCCTCGAAGTTGCCGACCACGCCTGACATCGCCACGATGAACAGGTTTCCGAAGGAGTGTCCGGCCAGTCCGGAGCCATCCGAGAAGCGGTACTGGAACAGACTCGTCATCAACGGCTCGGCGTCGGCCAGGGCGGCGATGCAGTTGCGGACGTCGCCGGGGGGCAGCGTGCCCAGTTCGCGGCGCAGGCGGCCGGAGCTGCCGCCGTCATCCGCCACGGTGACTATGGCGGTGAGGTTAGTAGTGTATGACTTGAGGCCTCGCAGAAGGGTGGCCAGCCCGGTGCCGCCGCCGATAGCCACGATCTTGGGGCCGCGACGCAGCGCCCGCTGGTTGTAGATCATATTCACGATGCTCTCGTTGCCGTTGCGGCTGGGCATTACTGCCGAGACGATGGAGTGGTTGAGCTTCCAGAAGGCGAAGATTATCAGCCCGCCGGCGGAGATCATGAACGCCACACCCCTGATGTAGCGGGGGATGAACTGCAGGGTCAGGTAGTAGACGAATCCCGGGAAGGTGAATCCGGAGATGTAGGCCTCGCGCATGATGTAGGCGAGGCCGAAGGTCATAATGGCCACGCCGATGATCATTAAGGCAAGCCATCGTTTGATGTGCATGCCCGGATAGAACCACTTGAGGAAATCAGCGTCGAGTAGGCGTCTCATAGTCCTATACTGATAACGTCGGTGACCGGGAAATGTTTACGGGCTGTCACTCAGTTTTTCCTTCAGCAGCTGGTGCACCATTCCCGGTTTGGCGCGGCCCCGCGTCTCTCGCATGACCTGGCCGACCAGGAACTTGAGCGCTTCCTCCTTGCCGCCGCGGTAGTCGGCGGCGGCCTTGGCGTTGTTCTCCAGGACGCGTTCAACGGCGGCGGCGATCTCGCCGCTAGCGGTTATCTGGACGAGGCCGGCCCCCTCTACGATCTGTTTGGGGTCGCGGCCGCTCTCAAACATCTCCTGGAAGACGCCCTTAGCGGTCTTGCCGCTGATGGTGCCGTCCTCCTGGAGGTCGATGAGCTGTGACAGGGCCCTGGGAGTGATCTTTGCCTCGCTGATCCCCATGTTGCGGGCGTTAAGCAGGCCGGCCAGTTCGCCGTTGATCCAGTTGGCGATGGCCTTAGCCCGCTTCCGGCGCTTCGCTTCCGGGGCGAGGGCCACTGTAGCCTCGAAGTAGTCCGCTTTCGTGCGCGTCTCAGTGAGCAGAGACACGTCGTACTCAGACAGTCCGTACTCTGAGAGGAACCGGGCCAGCTTGGCGTCCGGGAGCTCCGGCATCTGGGCGCGGATCTCCTCCAGCCACTCGCGGTCGACGACGATAGGCGGCAGGTCGGGTTCCGGGAAGTAGCGGTAGTCGTTGGCGTACTCCTTGCTTCGCTGGGATACGGTCACCCCTTGGTCGTCTACCCAGCCGCGCGTCTCCTGAGGTATGCGGCCGCCATCGTCCAGTATCTCCCGCTGTCGTTCCACCTCGTGGTTCAGGGCGCGGTAGACGGAGCGGAAGCTGTTCATGTTCTTGACCTCTACCTTGCTGCCAAGCTCGCTGGCGCCCATAGGGCGGAGAGAGACGTTAGCGTCGCAGCGGAAGTTGCCCTCCTCCATGTTACCGGCGCAGACATCGAGGTAGCGCAGGATCTGGCGCAGCTTCACCAGGTAGGCCCGCGCCTCCTCAGGAGAGCGCATGTCTGGTTCGCTGACGGTCTCCATCAAGGGAACGCCGGAGCGGTTGACGTCCACCAGGCTGTACGACTCGCCGGCGGGGCTCTTCACGTGAATCAGCTTGGCGGTATCCTCCTCTAGATGGACGCGGGTGATGCCGATCCGTTTGAGCTGACCGTCCGGCTCAATCTCCAGCCAGCCGCCTGTGCAGAGCGGCTGATCGTACTCGGATATCTGGTAGCCTTTCATCAAGTCCGGGTAGGGGTAGTTCTTGCGGTCGAACTTGGCCTGCTCCGGCACCTCGCAGTTGAGGGCGAGTCCGGTCATGATGGTCATCTCCACCGCCCGCTTGTTGATGACGGGGAGGACGCCGGGCATACCCAGGCAGATGGGGCAGACGTGGGTGTTGGGCGACGAATCGGCGTAGGAGGCGGAGCAGGGACAGAACATCTTGCTGCGTGTAAGCAGCTGAGCGTGGACCTCAAGGCCAATGATCGTCTCGTACTGGACGGCGGTTGTGGTCATGGGTCAGGGTGAGTATATCAGCGGCGCGGGCAGGTGAACAAGGCCACAAGCCGCGAACTCAAACGGGCTGGACAGACTCCCGAGAAGCGCCTATCATTGCCTATCACCGTGGCGGGCTGAGCTGGATACCGGTCGTAACCGGCTGACGGCGCTCACTCCTTGACCGCCCGCTGGCTGGAGGGGAGAGCCGCCCGCGCCTCTTGGGGCCAGTCCGTGATGATGCCGTCCAGCCCCAAAGCCAGCTTAGCCGCTATCGATTCCGTGTCGCGGCTCATGGAGTAAACCTTTAGGCCGCGGCGGTGGGCCTCGTCGACAAACGTGGCGGTTATCGACTGCCAGTGGGCGGAGACGGCGCCTGCCCCGAAGCGGAGGGCATCGTCCAGAAAGCGGTGAAGCCTGCCGGCCCACCTCACGTTCCGCAGCAGCGCGGACTCGATCTCAGGTGCCTCACCGGCGGTGTGACGCACGGCTTTACCGTGCATCGACCAAAGCAGGGTGCGGCTCTCCAGGCGCTGCCGTCGCACCTCAGCCAGCGTAGCGGCGGCGGCCGAGGCGTGCTTGAGCTCGATGGCTACGGTCAGAGCGGGGGGGAGGGCCGCCAGCGCTTCGGCTAAGGTGGGTACGGGCTCGGAGCCGCCCTTGAGGTGAAGGCGGCGTAGCAGGGAGTAGGGGAGGAGCCGCGCCGGCCAGTACAGCCCGGCGGTGCGCCAGAGGGTCTTGTCGTGCATCAGAATCGGGACGCCGTCGAGCGTGCGCTGGACGTCGATCTCGACGCCGTCGGCGCCTAGCTCCGCCGCCCGACGGATCCCCTGCAGGCTGTTTTCGGGGGCGTGCCGGGGGCAGGTGCGATGGGCGATGATGACGGCAGGCATGTCCGTAACATTGTACGGTGCGGGGGTGTCGGTACGAAAATGGTGGCCGGGGGTGGGGCGCGAACCCGCAAACCCCTTTCGGGACAACGGATTTTAAGTCCGGCGCGCCTACCTGCCGGCAGGCAGGTTTACCGGCTTCGCTACCCCGACAGGGATACGATTTAGGCCATTTACAGCTCAGGCGTTCTAGGCGCTATATTGAATGTGCCCAACGGGATACTTGCGTATCATACCCGTCAGGCCCTATGCTTCCTGCTGGAATCGAGAGACAGCCGATCGGCGACGACTCTCGCATGCAGAGGCGGCATCGCCGATGGCTGGGCTATCCCGCAGTTCGACAGCTAGTGCTTCGGTCCATGGCGCCGGGAAGGCATGGGCTGGAGCAGCGATCGTCCGCTTATGGGCGATTCGACACGTTAGCACGGTAACTGTTCGCGGACGCTCGTTCCGGGAGGGAGCAGTTGGTGTGAAATGCCTGATATTGGCCGCGGGCGATGGTGGGCGCATGGCGCAGATATGCGACTCCAAGCCGCTTGTCCCCGTCGCCGGGCTACCGCTCATCGAGAGGAGTATCGCAACCGCGCAGCAGGCGGGCATCACAGAGTTCTACGTGGTGACCGGCCATGAAGCCGAACGTGTGGAGGCGTTCTTAGAGGATCTAAGCCGGCGCCGGAGTGTAAGAATCACCCCGATCAGGAACGAACAGTGGGAGCTGGGCAACGGGAGCTCTCTTCTCAAGGCGCGGGACAGAATTCGTGAGCCTTTCGTGCTGCTTATGGGCGATCACGTGTTCGACGAGATCATCCTCCGACAGCTTGTCCGAGAGCCGCTGAAGGAGGGAGAGGTGATCCTGGCGGCCGATTTCGGGGTGGAGAGTAACCATCTGGTTGACCTCAGCGATGTAACGAAGGTGTTGGCCGATGACCACCGGCTCATCGGGATCGGAAAAGAGATCGAGACGTACAACGCCTACGACACAGGGATATTCCTCTGCTCTCCGGCGATATTCTCTGTCGTCGAGGAGAGCATAGCCGATGGGGACGGGTCTGTCAGCGGCGCCATACGCCGTTTGGCGAGCAGGGGCAAGGCGAAGGTAATGGATGTCCAGGGGCACTACTGGGTTGACGTTGACACTCCGCGCGATCTAAAGAGAGCTGAGGCGCTTCTCTACGGCAGCCTAACCAAGCCGAACGATGGTTTCATCTCCCGGGCGATCAACCGGAGAGTTTCCATCGGTATCTTTACGCCGTTGTTGCTTAAGCTATCCAGGCGCGTTACGGCAAATCAGGTCTCGATTTTGAGTTTCGCTGTCAGCTTGGCAGCCAGCCTATCCTTCTTCCTTGCTCTTCCCGTGATAGGCGGGCTCCTCATTCAGTTGGCCAGTATCCTGGATGGAAGTGACGGCGAGGTCGCGCGGCTGAAGAAGATGCAATCGCCGTTTGGAAACTTCTTCGATGCCGTGTTGGACCGTTACTCAGACGGCTTCATCCTGTTTGGAATGTTCTACTATTCCATGACCGCCACGGGGATTACGGACCTGTTTGGACGGTACTCCACCCCCCTCGTCCTCGGTGCGTCGATGTTGGCGCTGGTCGGTACGCTAATGGTCAGCTATACCTCTGCGAAGTCGGTTGCGGATTTCGGCTATCAGTATAGCGGCCGCTGGAGCGCAGCCGGGAGAGGCAGGGACCTACGGCTATTCGTTCTTGCTGTCGGCGGAGTCGCCACGTTGATTCACCCGGTTTCCGTGTTCGTGGCGATCCTGGCCGTTGCTCTCCTGACGAACGCGACAGTGTTGCGGCGTATCTGGATATCTTGGGACTACTCGCGCAGACGGGGTCCTCTGACAGGCATCAGCCTGAAGGCGGTAATCTTCGATTTCGACGGCACGATCGCGGACACGATGCCCTTCCTATCGGGCCTGGCGGTTAATCTAATGACGGAAAATTATGCGATTTCGAACGAGGAGGCTGGCAGGAGATATCTGGCAACAACCGGGATGGACTTCGGTAGCCAGGTCGAAGAGATCTTCCCGCAGCACCCCAGAAACCGCGACGTGGTCGCCACCATGGAGGCGAGCAAGGAGCGGGGGATTCTTGGGCATCCGTTGTTTGATGAGGTGTTTCCAACTCTGACGTTCTTCAAGGAGAGAAACATCAAGCGGTTCATCTGCAGCAGCACGCGGGAGGAGATGGTCCGGCAGTACACGGCGAAAACGGGAATCGATAACCTGCTAGATGGCTGTTTCGGCTACAGGCCCGGCTTCACAAAGGGCCAGCAGATCGAGTTCATTCTGCAGCACTACCGCCTTGACCCGAATGAAGTCATTTTCGTAGGCGATTCGCTAGTGGACTATGATTTCGTGAGAGACAAGAATGTACGGTTCATCGCGATCTGCCGGCTCTTCGAGGAGCGAGAGTTTCGAGGACGGGGGCTGTTCACTGTTCGCGATTTGACTGCGCTCACACGGGAGTGGCAGCAGCCGGAAAATGTCATTCGATTCGTAGACAACGTTGATAAGGTGTAGGAGGATATTTTACGGCGGCAGGCCTATCCGCCGCCGTAGCCTACTTGTCGATCCGCTTCAGTAGCTCAGCGTACTGGCTGAGGTGGCGGATGGCCAGATACTGTTCCCGCACCCGCTGGCGGGCGTTCTGCCCAAGTCCCTCAGCGTAGGCCCTGTCCTCCAGAAGGCGGCGGAGGGCCGCCGCGAAGGCTTCGATGTCCGTCGGGTCGTCCAGCAGGAGGCCGCTGACTCCATCGGTGATCTGATCCTGGATGCCGCCCACGGCGCTGGCGACGATGGGCCGGCCCTTCCACATCGCCTCGGTGACCGTGAGGCCGAAGCCCTCGTACAGGCTCTTCTGAACCACCACCGCCGCATGCCGCTGCAACGCGTTGACGATGGCGGCGTTCTCGTCTATGTCCGCCATCGGAAGGCAGGCGAGATGGACACGGTTTCGGTCCGAGTGGGGTAGGCGGTGCCACGCCGCTATCACCTCGTCCATGACGGCGGCCTCTTCCGGGTCATCGGCGATGGCGTTTACGTTGGGGCCCGCGAGGACGAGTTCCGCGCCTATGGGTGCGGCGCCGTCCACAAGCTGTGTGAAGCCATGCATTACGCCAACGGGATCCTTCAGCGGGTCCCAGCGCGAGACCTGCACGATGAGCGGCGTATCCCAGGTGGGGGCTCGCCCCAGGCGGAGGACGTCGGCGTGACGCTCCACGCGGCCGGGCGAACCGTCTTCCCGGAGGAACGTTGGTGATCCCTCGCCTGGTGGCCCCTCGACCAGGCCAGTGTGGACGAGGATGGCGCGGACCGTGGCTTCATCCAGCTCCTGGTTCTTGGGCGAGAAGGCGTTGATGGAGGGTGGAATCACCACGCTGCGGCCGTGGTCGCAACACTGTGGTATGTACTGGTGCCGTGAGAAGACGTTGGCCGCTACGTCCCGTATGTAGGGAGCGAGGAAGTCCCATCCGCGCTCCACTTCTTCCCCGTCTGGCTTGTCTCCTCCCACGTGGCAGCGCCAGACGACTATTGCGCCCGCCTGCATAAGGCGGGGAGCAAGGCCGGCGGTCTGTGGGTCATGAAGGATTACGAAATCGCGAGGTCGAACGAGTCGCAGAAGTTCTTCCGCGTTCGCCTTTAGGACCCGTTCGTAGACGGCGCGTTCCCGCTTGCCAAGCTCGCTCTCGTCACCGGCGGAGCCGTGGAGGGCGTGGTGGATCCGCTTGGTGATATGGAAGAACTCCGGTGTCCCGTTAATGACCAGCCAACGTGCGTCTATCCCCAGCGCTCGCACGTAGGGTAGGACAGACCGCAGTATCTCGGCTACGCCGCCGCCGGACGCGGTCGAGTTGACGTTCCAGAGGGTGCGTCCATCCAGCCTCTTACTTAGGTCCCGGCCGAGCTTGTAGGCGTCGCGGACCTGCGCCTCTCCAACGAGGGGTAGGAAGCGATCGATCGGATGGGCTCCGATCGATACTTCCCGAAGTCTGGTCTTCTCGTTCGTTTTCATCTACATGACCGGAGATGGCGGATATTGAAGGCGCGCTCCATCTGATTCATTGACGTTGCGACCGTTCTGTGTGTTGCCAGCGAACGTGAACGGAGCCTTTACGATTGGTGAACATCGGAAAAAAAGAAGGCGCTCTCAAATCGGAAGTGCTCGCCTGAGGTGAAAGGTAAAAGTTCGAGAGCGCCCATTCACTTATACAACGCCACAGCTAATCGAACGGTTACTGAGGCTTTCGGTGGAGGCCTGGGGTGCCCGCCGCGTCTCGAATCGCCCGCCTGCGCATGGCGCCCTTTGGCCCGCGACCCCATCACGCCGCCAATCGAGCTTGAAGGCCTCTTACAAAGCCGCCCGTATGCTCCCTAGATGCTCCGACACGTGAGCTATCAAGAAGCCTTGGATTACGTGTTCCGTGCTCAGGTGCTGTGCGCCCGCAAGGACCTCCGCCGTCCTGCCAAGCTGTTCGTCACTGAAGCCCCGCAGGACGCCGGCCGCTATCGGCACCTCGCGCCTCAACAGGTCAAGCGTCTCCTGTTTCGTGCAATCGGCATGCTCCTGCGCGTGTTGCGCATTCGCCTTGTCGGTCCCCTCGGCGGACGGCGGCGGGAACGGCTGACCCGAAGCGATAGCCCGGACCATCGCCGCTGAGAGCGGAGTGTCGAGGGCCACGTGATGTGCAGTTACGCCGACTGACCACCCCTCGGCCGCGCACTCCGATCGCCACTTCTCTTCCGAGCACTCCTCGATCACGTCAATCAGTTCTTGATTGACCTGCTCGAACCTTGCCGCAAGTGTCTCTGCTCGCTCGTCCATGTTCGTCCGCCCTCCTTCGTATCTAATTTGGTGCCGGGGGTGGGGATCGAACCCACAAGCCCCTTTCGGGACAACGGATTTTAAGTCCGTCGCGTCTACCAGTTCCGCCACCCCGGCACAGGACTGTAGTCGATTCTAGCAGCTAACAACTCGCCGCGGCTGAACGGTACGACTACGACAGATAGACTGGGGTGGGACGCGGAGTGTTGGCGGAATTGGGACAGATCCTCGGCGTGGGAGATGAGGTTGTCGTGGTGGCCGCGTTATTGACGCCGGCCTCGCGGAGATTGGAGGTCGCCTGCTGCTGGCGGTGGCCAGAAAACGTGTGGATGGGCGTCCCCCTTGGAGAATCAGCGCTGGTTCCCCGTTTTGCCCGTCAGCCGCGTCTAGGCTCTAGTTGGCGCCTAGCGGTCAGCATCGGCTGGAGCCCCTAGCAGTCGGCCAAAAAGACTGGAGACAGGACCGCGGACGGGACCGTCTGAAGCTGGCACTCTTGCCTCGGCCAGAAGGGAAGCCATCTTCGATATGGCGCGCGATATCTTGGCTTTGGGTCTGGATAAGACCGCTGGCCGTCCGGCTTCGTCACCGTAGACGATGCTTCCGTCATAGGGAAGCGACGAGTACACTTCGTGGTTCAATTGTCGGGCCGCGTCGTCATCGCGAACAAGGCCGTCCGGGGTCAGATGATTCAAGACGAGTCTGGTCTTGGCGCTCCCCGACCGGGATGCGTCGAGCATCCTGAAGGCCATCGCTGTGCAATCGATGCTCGAGGGGTCGAGACTAGTCACCAGCAGCACAGTGTTGGCCCTGTGGGCGGCAAGCATCGATAGGTCGGTGAAGGCAGCGGGAGTATCGATGATTACGAACTCATGGACCTTGGCCAGAAGAGTGATCAGACTGTCGACCGCCCCCGGGTCGATCTCGCGCCAATCGGTAGGCTGAGGTGGAGCGGGTAGGATTTTGACCCCGCTGGCGTGCTGGTTCAGGTAGGAGTCGACTGTAATCTCGTCCAGTTCAGCAGCGTTCCGGGCGGCCCCCACCAGGTCGCTATCGGCTCGGATCTTCATTCTCCTGGCTACATCGCTGGAAGAGAGGTCCAGATCCACCAGCACGGGCACAAGGCCCGACTTTGCCATAGAGGCGGCGAGATTAATAGCGATCAGGGTCCTGCCGATACCGCCCTTAGTGCCGAAGATGGTGAAAATCGTACCAGGGCGCCGGTCGGAGGAAGATCCCGCCCGTGTGTCGGCGGGCTCGGACTCCCCGTTCAACGCTCGTGCGATGCAGTCTGTCAGCTTCTCGCGCGAAAGGGGCTTCGTAAGATACTCCAGCGCTCCCAGCGCCTTGGCCTGCCGCATAGCCTGAACGTCCTTACGACTGGAGTAGGCGAAGAATTTCGTCTCCGGGAGCAGGTCGGATAGAGCTCGCAACATCTGGAGTGGGTAACCGATGGGCTCCTCTAGGGCAACGAAGACCGCATGGGGCTTCAACTCCGAGGCTATCGACAGAGCCTCCTCGTCAAAGCCGACGCCTCCGATCACAATAACCGGCGAGCTGGCCAAGAGCTGCTGGATTTCAGCGCATCCCTGGGGGTCTTGGTCGACCACCAGTATTTTAGGCTTGTCCGGCATTTCCCCCTCCTTACCCGCTGGCCTCAGTATGAGTGTTCGCGTCGGCTTCCGGCTGAACCTGACGAAGAATCTGGACGACTTCCTCTCTTAGTCTAAGGATAGTCGCGTCCCTATCCGCCCGGACGATATCGGTATAGCTGCTCACCTGTAACTCTTGGAAGCGTAGAGCCGCCTGTCCAAGCAGTTCTGAAAGGGCGCCATATTGCTCAGCCCTACTGTAGCCCCGATCTGCGAGGGCCAGCAATTCTCCGTGCCAATGCAGCCGATCGTCATCGCCCAGCCCATTCCTTTGCAGGTAGTAGCTGCGAACGGGCTGACTTATTCGTGTCTGGAAATCCAGATTCACGGCGTAAAGGTCAGCGAAGGCATGAGCTGTCAAGGCTCCGATTTCGGAGCCGAGCAGTCTTGTTGTGGGGACGACGGCGTCAAAGGTGAGCGACAGGTCATCCGTAGGAAGAAGGGCCGGGAGATCCCGAGCACGAGGGCGCAGGCGGCTCCTGTAGGGGACGTCCTTTACATACCGCAGAAGGTGCTGAGCAACCCCGTAGTTTCGGCGGGTTACCTCCAACCAGCTGTCAAGACTGGCCTTCAGTTTAAGGGCACCATCATCCACGAAGGCGCGCCGAATATCCTTCAGCTCCTGCTCACTTCGATACCTGCGCGCCGCATACGCGACAGCGAGAAGGATACCGACGATCGTGGCGGCAACAAACCCCGCGAAGATGCCAAGGACGAGCCACCCATCTCGACTAAGGCCTAATACCAGTAATGTCATTGTTCGCCTTCTCCCTCCCCTTCCAACATCAGATTGCCAAACGTTGGAGCAGGTATAGAACAATCGGGAGGCCAGCCTGTTACGGCAGGCTCACGACCCTTTGCCAACTTCATCTTGCCAGGATCAAGCGGACGGGTCAGTTAACAGCCGATGACTCTCGGTTAAGGAACGGTAAATATGACCACGTAGCCGCAGATACCTGCTCTTCTCCGACGCCCCACATTGCATCGGCAGGGAATCGGCCAGATGGAGTCTGTAACGGTAGCCAATCCTGAGATGTTATTAGGATGAGATGACTGAGATGCTGTCTACTCTTTCTCGCGGGGAGCTACGTGCAGTCCTCGCCCTGGAGGTATTCTTCGCCAGTCTATTTATCTTCGTGGCGGCGGTTGCGGGGCTGCCAGCGTTGATCTGGTTCGTTCTGGTGATGGCCTCGATAGCGGGTCAGAGCGTCCTCTTCTACAACCTCGGACGCGAACGCGAAAAGGCGAGCCCTTGAGCCGACTTCGCCGGCGACTGGACACCGCGTAAACTGCCGCTGAGCGCGGTGAGAGGGAGGTCCAGGGCATCGTGGCGCTCGAGGTCATTGAGTAGGGCGCGGGCCCTGGCGTCGACCATAAACCTGAAAGGGGCTCAGGCTTCTCTGCCTGAGCCCCTAAGATTTCGGTTGGAGGCGACGGTGGGAATCGAACCCACGATCAGGGTTTTGCAGACCCCTGCCTTAACCACTTGGCCACGTCGCCTCGCTTCTACTGGTGCCGAGGAGGGGATTTGAACCCCTACGCCCTTTCGGGCACCGCCCCCTCAAGACGGCGTGTCTACCTATTCCACCACCTCGGCGACCCCCTTTATATTACCGTTTTCGAGGTGCTTTGCAACACGCGCCGGGCCCGCCGCTACCGGCGTGCCTGTCTCCTGCCCGAAGCCCTGAGTTATTGCACCGTCGTTAGGAGCGTGACCCCTTGCCGCCATTCGGATCGGAGACGAACAGAGACCGCACCTGCCTGACGATCCGTTCGCGCAGCGGAACGGCCGGTTTCCCTTCGTCCTCCGGGTAGTCGCCGCGTAGCACCCGTGGGTACTCGGACGCTACCTCGGCGCCGAACAGCAGGATATTAGCGCTGATGAAGACCCAGAACAGGAAGGCGGCGATGGCCCCCAGGGAACCGAAGACGACATCGTAGTTGCCGAAGTTCTGGAGGTAGATGGTGAAGCCCACCTTGCCGGCCTCGAACAAGATAGCGGCAACCAGCGCCCCCGGCCACGCGTCCCGGGGCCGGACGTTGGTGGCAGGGACGATCCAGTACATCACCAGGAAGGCGACGAAGGAGAGGCCCAAGGGGATGAGGAAGGAGGCCGTGTCCCAGGCGAAGCCAGCGCTCTGGGCGGCGTCCCCCAGGAACCCCAGGTCGTCGCTGAATTCGCGGACGGTGCGAAGGAAGGCCGTGGCGCCGATGGAGGCCAGGAAGAAGAAGCCCATTCCCATGACCATCGCCAGGTCCAGGAGTTTCTGCTGGACGAAGGGCCGGCGGTACTCCAGGTCGTACGCCACGTTGAGGGAGCGGCGGATCACGCCGAACATGTTGCTGCCGGACCAGGCCATGCCGATGAGGCCGAAGATGCCCAGGGCACCACTGCCGACCCCGGCGACGCCGCGGACGGCTTCGGTCACGTCGTCCCGGCCCTCCGTCTCGGTCAGCGGGATGTTTTCCAGGACGGCATCTATGATCTCATCTTGGAAGTCGCTGTTCTGGAGGAACAGGCCCATGACACCGACGAGGAAGATGAGCAGGGGGAAGAGGGAAAACAGAACGTAGTAGGAGATGGCGGCCGCCATCTGGGTGCAGTTGTCGTCGAAGAACTCCTCCACTGAGCGGCGGGCGAGCAGGATGGCCTTCTTCGACAGGTTGCGCATCATCCCCCGCGATTAGGCGGCTCGAATCGATCTCGTGAGATCACCATGTACGGAGGAATGATACCAGAACCCGAGGGGGCGGCTAGCCTCTCAGCCGTTGACAGCATGCAGCCCCGCGATTGGGCGCCTGGGTCAGGCGGCTGCCAACGACAATAGAAGAACCCCCCGGCGTGGATGTTTATGGTTGACGTCAACGGCCACGTCGAGGGGCTACCCTTGGGGAGGGTGGTGCGATTGATGCACCAGATGATTAAACGCCTTGAGGCCGCTTAGGTTATCAGCGCCGCCGAAATTGTGCGCCTGGGCCGGCGGCTATCAACGTGGCGCTAGCTGCCTGATAGGCCGCGTCCAGGCCTCAACCACCAGGCCAAGACCCCGAGTGATATTGGAATCAGGTATGAGATGGGCGACAGGTCGAACGCAATGATAGCGATGCTGAGGCCAGCGCGCACAGCGCTGAAGATGAACACCGCGGCGACCAGGTATCCCACTAAAGCGGGGGCCCGCCGCAGGAAGCCCGTAGCCGAGGCGCTCCAGGCTAAGAGCAGCAGGACGACCGCTAGTATCAGGAACCTTGTCGCACCCACAGCATCTCCATTCGACGCCGCCGATTATACGCGACTGGCTAGCGGGGCTGTCTCAGACGCGCTGAGGGAGCCGACGGCAGGAACGGGCGCCTAGCGAGAGGTCGCCTCCTTCCTTGCACCGGGGCGTGAGAGAGACGTGAGGGGGTCCCGGAGGGGATACAACCGAACCCCCTCCCCCGGCCCGAGGAAAATGGGAATTACCTACGTTTCGGACGGATACCCCGGGGGGGAGGCCGCTGCGGGGCTCGACCTTCCCCGCAGGACATATTAAGCGTCTGGTAGAGAATCAAACTTTGCTCTAAAGTCATCCATCCATTTCTTAACTACTTCAGGGTCTTTTTGCATTTCTCCCATCTCCTTCATTTTGGCTTGATGAGCTTCATCATTTACACTCATAGCATGGTTGGCAGCGTTTTCCCCCATTTCCTCAGGAGTTTCGCCTGTTATTTCAGTATCACATACACCATCTAGTTCTTTGCATGTCATTTTTTTCATAAATAACCACCTCCTATTTTTTATTAAGGTCCTTTCGACGCGCCCATTATACACGGCGGCGTTGAGGCGGAGAGAGCCGAGAGAGGCCGCCTCCAAGGGGCCGCTCTGGTATCTAAGAATTGGCAGGGGCGGCAGGACTCGAACCCGCGACCTGCGGTTTTGGAGACCGCTGCTCTAACCAGCTGAGCTACGCCCCTGCGCTGTCTGAGTATATCAAAAGCGGTTCGAATACGGGTCAAGGACGGCCTGAGGGGCGCCCCAGAAGCGCCAGCGCCCGGTCCGGGTAGTTTGTGACGATGCCGTCCGCATCCAGATCGATGAGCCGCTGGATGTCGCTCTCCGCGTCCGCCGTCCAGGCGTAGACGGCCAGGCCGCTGCGTCTGGCCTGGGTTACGACATCGACGTTAAGGCTTGGGTGGGGCAGGCTGACCGCCTGGAGACCCAGCCGGAGCGCCAGCTCTCGCAGGGAGGGCCAGTCGCCCATGCTCCGGGGCGCGATGAGCAGGCTGCCAGGCATCCTCGGCTCCGCCTGTCGCATCGCCTCCAGGACCGGCGCCAGGAACGACCATACCATCACCTCGTCCAGCGCGCCCGCGTTCCGTACGACGTCCGCGAGCGCTTCCTCGCAGCCCGGCCGCTTGATCTCCGCCACCAGTAGCGCCCGGCCGCGAGTGAGATCCAGCGCCTGGGCGAAGGTGGGTACGGGCTCACCCCCTGCATCAAGCGCGCTGAGCTGCTCCCAGGTCAGGGAAGCGAGGTCTCCGCTGCCGTTGGTGGTTCGGTCCAGCGTCAGGTCGTGCATGAGGATGGGCACGCCGTCGGCGCTGGCCTGTACGTCCACCTCGATGCCGTCGGCGCCGATCTCGAGGGCTGCGTTGACGCCTGCCAGGGTGTTCTCAGGGGCGTGTCCGGCGCAGGCCGCATGGGAGATGATCAGAGGTCGCATGCCCAGATTATAGGGCAGGACGGGGGGCGAAGAGGCTAGCTGGCTTCCGCCGGCTTGAACAGAGAGAGCATCGTCTGGCGCTTGTCGACCGCATCGGCGGCGAGGTCGCGGGCGGTCAGCGCCAGCTCGAAGCGCAGCGGCGAAGTGGCCAGCTCGCGCTTCAGATCAACCCGGCTGGCGATGTGGTGGAGCCGCTGCGCCAGGTAACGGATCGCCACCCGCCAATCGATGACCGGCTCAACCAAACCCGGGAGGTCATGGGCACGGCAGAAGAGGTCGGTGGCCCGATCAATGTCCGCTTCCAGGCGGGTGGAGACCATACGGTGAGCGGCGTTGTTGATCTCCCATGCGTCCTCTTCCTCGGCCAGGAACGGGATGAACTGGGCCAAACGGGAGCGGATCGTCTCTTCACCGCTCTGCTCGTCCAGTTCCAGGTTGCGACGCCGCTGTTGAGCGAGGAACAGCGCCAGGATGTCGTACTCATCCTCCATCAGCGGGAGACCTCTGGGCAGCACTGCCACCAGGGAGTCCGCCCAGGCGCGCACCTGCTTGTCCAGCTCGTCCACTTTGCGCTGGACACGGCGCAGGGTGCGTTCATCGTGCGGGATGATGAGGTCTTCGTGCTGGCTTATCAACTCTAATCTCGCTCTCTCGTCGGGTGGCGCCCTCGTTGTGTGACGCCCATAGTAAAAGAACCAAAACAGACACTGGATGTTACATGCGGGGACGGCCGCGCGGTTAAGAATGAGGAGATGTCGGATCGAGCGAGGGCTGACCGCGACATGCGCTGCCTATCGTGATCAGGTGAGCGGCTGCTAGAATGGCCCTGAGCCGTAAGGAGGTAGCATGACCGTCGACAGCTTCAAGTTCCTGCCGGGATCCATCGCCGCTTACTACCGCAACCTTCCCGTCCAGCGGGAGGAGCCCGTCCCCTTCACCCCTCTGGCGAAGCCCCTGAGCGAGTGCCGGTTCGCCCTGGTGACGACGGCCGGCATTCATGACAAGGGGAAGGAGCCGCCCTTCGACATGGAGCGCGAGAAGCGGGAGCCGATGTGGGGCGACCCGACGTTTCGCCGGATCTCCCGCGAGGTTGAGCAGGGTGACATCGGCGCCTGCCACCTCCACACCAACAACCGCGACGTCCTGGCCGACATGAACATCGCCCTGCCGGTGCAGCGCTTCCTGGAGCTGGAGTCGGAGGGCATCATCGGCTCTTTGGCCCCCACCAACTACTCGTTCATGGGCTTCCAGATGAACACGGCCGAATGGAAAGAGCGTTACGCGCCCGAAGCGGCGGCGCTGATGAAGGGCGAGGGGGTGGACGCCGTCATCCTCACCCCCTTCTGACCGGATTGCTGCCGCAGCGCGCCCGTGCTGGCGCGAACGTTCGAGGAGGCGGGGATGAGCACCGTCCTGGTGACGGTCATGCCCTACTGGGCGGAGCGGTTGGGTGTGCCGCGGACGGTGGGCGTGGAGTTCCCCTACGGTCACCCCCTGGGCCGGCCCGGCGACCGCGACACGCAGATGGGGGTCATCCGTGAGGCGCTGAGGCTGCTTGAGGAGGCGGCTGGGCCGGGCGAGATTCGCGAGCTGGACTACGTGTGGCCTCAGGAGTTGGATGAGGCGAAGAGAGGTTGGCAGCCGCCGGAGCCCTCGCCCATCATCAAGATGATGCTCGAGCAGCGGAAGGCGCAGGCGAGCAAGGAGCACGGCGGCTAGGCTTGTGGCGCTGAAGTTTCCGGACGGCTTCTATTGGGGTTGCGCCACGTCCTCGCACCAGGTGGAGGGGAACAACCGTAACAACCAGTGGTGGGCCTGGGAGCAGGAGGGCGGCAACATTCGAGACGGCACGACGTCCGGCCTGGCCTGCGACCACTACAACCGGTTCGAGGAGGACTTCGCGCTGGCGAAGGAGCTGGGCCACAACGCCCACCGCCTGTCCATCGAGTGGAGCCGCATCGAGCCGGAGGAGGGGCGCTGGGACGAGAAGGAGGTGGAGCACTACCGGCGGGTGATAGAGTCGCTGCACCGGCATGGCCTGACCCCCTTCGTGACGCTGCACCACTTCACGAACCCGCTCTGGTTCGAGCAGCAGGGCGGCTGGACCAGCCCGCGGGCGCCCGACCTTATCGCCCGCTACGCCGGCTACATGGCCAAGCAGTTGGGCGACGCCGTCCCTTTCTGGCTCACCATCAACGAGCCTTCAGTCGTACCGGCGGCCTGCTACCTGGCCGGAATGCATCCGCCGGCCAAGCGGGATATGGGCTTAGCCATGCAGGCGGCGCGGCACATACTCATCGCTCACGGCAAGATGTACCAGGCCGTTCGCGAGGCGGCGCCGCACGACCCGCAGGTCGGGCCCGTCCTCAATATGATCTACGTCGAGCCGGCGTCGGACTCCGAGGAGGACCGGCAGGCGGCCCAGCTGTTCGACCAGTACTGGAACGGCTACTGGCTGGAGGGGATCAACGACGGCGTCGTCGGCCCGCCGGCGGGTGGTGGTGAGGAGGCGCCGGGGCTGAAGGGGACGTGGGATATCATCGGCCTGAACAACTACTCGCGCAGCGTGATCGCGGCGGGCCCGCCGCCCATGGGCCTCCGCCAGGTGCCGCCGGGTCCCGACGCGGAGACGAGCACGATGGGATGGGAGGTCTACCCGGAGGGGTTCTACCGCGTGCAGGTGAGGCTGAAACCGTACGGGAAGCCCGTTTACATAACCGAAAACGGCATCGGCACCGACGACGACGAGCAGCGCCAGCGCTACATCGTCCGCTACCTGAAGCAGGTCCACCGCGCGATCAGCGAGGGGGTGGACGTGCGCAGCTACCTTCACTGGAGCTTCCAGGACAACTTCGAGTGGGCGGAGGGGTTCCGCCAGAAGTTTGGGCTGATCGCGATGGAGGAGGGGACCCGCAACCGCCTGCCCCGGCCCAGCGCCTACATGTTCCGCGAGATCGCTACGGCTAACGCCGTGTCGGACGAGCTGATGGGGCGCTACGGGGAGTGAGGTCTAACATGCCAGCGATCTTCGTTCACGGAGTGCCGGATACACACTACCTGTGGGACGGAGTCCTCTCGCACCTGTCGCAAGGGGATACGCAGGCAGTGTCGCTGCCGGGTTTCGCCGTGGACGCGCCGGATGGGTTCGGGTCGACGAAAGAGGAGTACGTCGATTGGCTTATCGGGGAGCTGGAGAGGATCGGCGAGCCCGTCGATCTGGTCGGGCACGACTGGGGGGCGCTGCTCACCGAGCGAGTGATATGCCTGCGGCCGGACTTGGTGCGGACGTGGGCGGCGGGCGGCGGCGCGCTTGACGAAGCGTACGAGTGGCATCCGGTGGCCAAGATGTGGCAGACGCCCGGTCAGGGCGAGCAGGTGATGCAGGCGATGACGCCCGATGTAATGGCGCAGGTCTACATAGCGGAGGGCGTCCCGGAGGAGCTGGCGCGGCAGTTCGCGGCGAGGATGGACGACCGGATGAAGGCGGCGATCCTGCCGCTATACCGGTCGGCCGTGGGCGTCTGGGAGGAGTGGTCACCGGACGTAGACAGCGTCGAGAGGCCGGGGTTGGTCATCTGGGGCAAGGACGACCCGTTCGGGCCGATGGACCTTGCCCAGAGGATGGCCAAGCGGACCGGCGCGAAGTTTGTGGCGTTCGAGGGGTGCAGCCACTGGTGGCCGGTGCAGCGCTCGAAGGAGACAGCGGAGGCGCTCGAGTCGTTCTGGGAGGAGCAGTAGGGCGTCATCGCTCCGGCCGACGCCGTGTCGGGCGAGCTCCTCGAATCTACGGTTGTGTGATCCTGGTCACTTGACAAGCCCGTAGCGTCGCTGCTATTCTTATCGCAGACCCCCACCCAGGGGGTATGGGTAAGCCCAGACGGGCAAGGAGCCGAGCTATGAGAGCAGAGACGAAAACGGACGCGCTCAAGCGCATGAGCTACATCGAGGGGCACTTCCAGGGGATCCGCCGCATGGTGGAGGAGGAGAAGTACTGCGTGGACATCCTCAAGCAGACGTTCGCCGTCCGCCGCGCGATCGAGAAGCTGGAGGGGAAGATCCTCGATAACCACCTCCACACCTGTGCCATCGACGGCATCCGCGACGGCCGCTCGGACGAGGTGATCGGCGAGCTGCTGGAGCTGTACGAGCTGGCGAACAAGTAGCCTGGCTGCCGGCAGGCGGGCGAGATACGGGAGAGGCGATACGATGGCTACAGAGACCACCCTGAAGATTCCCGCTATTCACTGCGGCGGCTGCGTGAAGACGGTGACACAGACGTTGGAGGCGCTGCCCAGCGTGAAGGTGACCGAAGCCGACCCGGCGACCAAGCTGGTGCAGCTGCAGTTCGAAGAGTCGGCCGTCAACCTGGACCGGATCCGGGAGGCGCTGGACGAGGTCGGCTTCTTTGCGGAGGACTAGCGTCTAGAGGAGCGAACCGCCAATGGCTATATCTACCATCGCGGAACAGACCAGGTCCCTATGGGCCCGCGGGGGCCAGACGGGG
>JADFRV010000110.1 GCA_022561095.1 Chloroflexota bacterium
GCAGGCGGGGTGGGAAAGATGTGACGGGAGGTACGATAGGGGTTCCCCCTGGTGACTAGCCGCGAAAAGCCCGCGAGCGAGACGCCTCATAGAGACCATCATCATCGGGTCGGGAAGCTATATTCAGCTCGGTGTTAGGATCGCCTGATACCAAACAATTCCGGATCATACATACCAATGGCCCTACGCAAATCCAGCCGTCTGAAAAAAGAACTGCGCCTGTTGGACGTGTACGTGATCGCGACAGGTGCCATGTTGAGTTCCGGCTTCTTCCTGCTACCGGGTATTGCGGCAGCCGGCACCGGGCCGTCGGTCATCCTGGCTTACCTCTTGTCCGGTCTGCTCATCGTGCCCGCAATGCTGAGTCAGGCCGAACTGGCCACCGCCATGCCGCGGGCCGGAGGCGCGTACTACTTCCTCGACAGAACGCTCGGGCCACTGATGGGAACAATAGGGGGAATGGGTACCTGGATCGCGCTGATTCTCAAGAGCGCGTTTGCGTTGATAGGAATGGGCGCATATCTCGCGCTCGTCTTGGATGTACCGGTCAGGTCAAGCCGCTCGCAGTAACGCTCACGGCACTGTTCGCAATCCTCAACATTCTGGGCGCCAAGCAGTCCACCAGGTTGATTCGTGTTCTGGTGTTCGCGGTGCTCGCCATCCTGGGCTTTTTCATCCTTCATGGCGTGGTTGCCGTGGTGTCGCAGGGTCTGGTTGAGACACATCGAACGCAGTTCACCCCGTTCTTTTCGCAGGGCGTGGACGGGCTGATCGGTACCGTGGGGCTCGTGTTCGTGTCCTATGTCGGACTGACACAGGTCGCGAGTCTGGCGGAAGAGGTGGAACATCCTGATCGTAACATTCCTCTCGGGATGGTCCTCGCCTTGGCCACGGTAATCGTCGTCTATGTCGTCGGTGTGTACATCATGGTGGCGGTACTCGGGACCGACGCGCTCGGCCAGAGCCTCACTCCCGTCGCCGATGCGGCGGGCAAGTTCGCTACGTGGCTGCCGGCAGGGGCCGGTGTCGTGCTCATCGTGGCGGCGGCGGTGGCGGCTTTCGCCTCAATGTCGAATACCGGAATCCTCGCCGCGTCGCGATATCCGCTGGCCATGGCGCGCGACCATTTGCTCCCGGAGGGATTGGCAAAACTCGGCCGCTTCCGCACTCCCGTACATTCCACGATCATGACGGCCGTGCTGCTGATCGCTTTCATCCTAGTGCTGGATGTAGTCGAGGTGGCGAAACTCGCAAGCGCGCTGCAGTTGTTGTTGTTCGGCCTCATCAACATCGCCGTAATCGTGATGCGCGAGAGTCACATAGAATCGTATGACCCCGGGTTCCGCTCGCCACTCTACCCCTGGGTGCAAGTGGCCGGCATCGCGTTTCCTCTGATTCTCGTTGCAGAGATGGGGTGGCTCGCTGCCTTGTTCTCCATCGGCATCGTCGCCGCCAGCATTGGTTGGTACAACTACTACGCCCGCGGCCGGTTGGTGCGCGACGGTGCCATCTATCACGTGTTCGAACGATTGGGACGCCGCCGCTACGCGGGATTAGACCGTGAGCTGCGTGACATCATGAAGGAGAAGGGCGTCCGTGCCGAGGATCTCTTCGATCACGTGGTCGCGCGAGCCTTCGTTATCGATACCGAGGAAACGGCGGACCTGAGCCGCATCATTCACCAGGCGTCTGGCTTAATGGCCCAACGCGTCCCGGCGACGGCGGAGCAGATCGCCGAGGACATCAGCCGGGGTGTGAAGATGGGTGGGACGCCGGTATCCCACGGATCGGCGCTGCTGCACGCCCGCTTGCCGGGTGTAGACGTTTCGGAGTTGGTGATCGTACGATGCAAGTCGGCGGTCGATCTCAGCGAGACCGGCGAGTATATGTCCCGCCAGGCTGGAGACGCTCCCATCCAGGCCGTGTTCGTGCTGGTGAGTGGCGAGAGCGACCCGGGACAGCACCTCCGGATCCTCGCGCAGCTGGCGGGTCGCATCGAAGACGAAGACTTCATGGATGAATGGCTGGCCTGTACTGACGAACAGCAACTCAAAGAGACGCTGCTCCGCGACGACCGGTTCATGTCTCTCGAACTCAAGACGGAAACACCATCGGAGGCCCTCATCGGTTCCGCGCTGAAGGACCTGCGCATGCCGGAGGGAAGCTTGGTCGCGTTGATTCGACGGCGTGGTGAAACCTTGGTACCGCGAGGCAGCACCGTGCTGCACGAGTGGGATCGGCTTACCATTATCGGAGAGCCGCTCGGTTTGAAGGAACTCGCAGAGCGCTACGGGGGTCATAGCTGACAGGTCACCCCGTCAAGGACAGGCCGTGCAGGGATCAGAAGTTGGGCTGCAGGATCCAGAGTCCCGTATTCATATCGGACAGGTAGAGGAGTCCGTTATGGAATTGGGGGGCCCAGTTTATCGAGGGGAACTGTGCCCCTGCGGCTTGGGCGTAGAGGAAGCCCGCGATCTCTCGCCCTTGTCGGTCGAGGGCTCCAAGAAGCTGGCCGCTCACGTCGAGGGCCCTGATGCCGTTGCTGTACCAGGATAGGTAAAGAATCTCGGCGGTCTCATCCATCCAGAAGTTGTGGGGTGTCGTGCCTGGAACTGCGAACGTGGCAACTTCCCGGGGATTCGAGATATCGCTGACGTCCACCACATGCATGATCCCGGGCGTGTTGAAGTCCTCCTCGCCGACAAACACGTACCCGCCCGCCGGCCAGTACCAGGCGTTGTGCGTCTGGCCTCCCTGGGTCGCCAGGCGACTGACCTCGACCGGGTTGGCAGGGGAGCCGCCGGCCATGCCGTTGCCGACGTCCAGAATGATCAAGCCGGCGTTCCAGTGTGACAGGAACGCGAGGCCGTCCCGCACGTAGACGTCGTGGAGGGAACTGGAGCCGCCGTAGAAGTCGGCGACGATAGTGGGATCAGCCGGATCGGCGACATTCAATATTCGAAGGCCTGCCTGGGAATTCGTCCCATTCACTGCCAGATACACGTGGGTGCCGTCGATCCATGCGTTGTGGACACCGCTCTCCAAGGTAGTGGTGAAGTGGACGATCGGGGTCGGGGCCAGAGGATCGGTGAGGTCGAGCAGCGTGATTCCGTTGCCGCTGGCGGATCCCTCGTGTGTAATCACTCCAAGCGTGCCGTCTTCACTGACCTTGACGTCGTTGATCGTTCCCGCGTCCACCATCAGAAAATCGACCAGCGCCGGTGCGCCCGGTACGCTGATATCCCAGGTGTTCAGGGTGTTGCCAATCAAGGTGCCGGCAGCCGTGGTGCGTTGGCCCCACGTGCCGGTGTATGCCGCGTTGCCGTGCACCCACAAGTCGGACGTTATCCTGTCCAGCACCTCACCCTGTCCCACGATGGAAAAAGTTCCCGACAGGTTGCGCGCCGTGATGGTGACCTGCAGCGTATCGGCGTGGGTTCCGGCAGTTGCGATCACGAGCGGCGTCCCGCTGTATCCCACGAAGTGGCCTTCATCGGAGACGAAGCCCCCGTTTTGCGGCTCCACCGACCAGATCATTTCCGCGTTCGCGACGACCACACCGAACGCACCTACCGCCTCGGCGGCGTATTGTGCTACGTCGCCCTGCCGCAGCGTGACTGGGTCGGCGGTGGTGAACCTCACACTGGCAACGCCGGAATCGTCTTCTAAACCTGTGGAATCACCGCAGGATTGGAGGAGGAGGAGCATCACCAGCGAGTGCCAGTGCCATCTATGTTTCATTTATGTGTCCTTGGGTTGCATCGGCTGTTTCACCATCGTAAAACACCCGTTCGATACGGGGGTTCCCAATGTAGCGCGCGGGATGGTGTGGCGGTGTGACCGGCATCCCGAACGAAAAAACCTCTGCAGGAAACCCAGCAGCGGGCTGCGATCCGTGTTCAACGCCGGCTGTCGATCCACCGCCGTAGGGCGCGGCAGCGGCGCGAAGATCAACCAGCCGAACGGCCACCGCTGGAAGAAGGCGTGTGGAGTAGCGCTACAGCTTGGCTACGAAGCGGCGCATGCGCTCCAGCGCCTCCTCGATGAGGGCGTGGGGAGTGGCGTAGCAGGCGCGGACGTGGCCGCGCCCGCAGTCGCCGAAGGTGGAGCCGGGGATCACGGCCACCTTCTCCTCCATCAATAGCCGCTCTGCGAACTCGATGTCGTCGAGGCCGGTCGAGCGCACGGAGGGGAAAGCGTAGAACGCGCCGTGAGGGTCGAAGCAGGTGAGGCCTATATCGTTCAGTCCGTCGACGATGAGGCGGCGTCGAGAGTCGAACTCTTCCACCATGCGCTGGGTCTCCTCCTCGCCGTTGCGGATCGCTTCCAATGCGGCGTATTGGGAGGGGGTGGGGGCGGACATGATGATGTGCTGGTGGATCTTCATCATCGCCTCCAGGAGGTCAGCGGGGGCGCAGGTCCAGCCCACCCGCCAGCCGGTCATGGCGTAAGCCTTGGAGAAGCCTCCCAGGAGGATGGTGCGCTCCCGCATGCCGGGGAGGGAGGGGAAGCAGGTGTGAGGCATGCCGTAGGAGAGGCGGTCATATATCTCGTCGGAGATGACGATGAGATCGCGCTTGGCGGCCAGGTCAGCGATCTCTGCCAGGCCTTCGCGGGTCATCTGGGCGCCGGTGGGGTTGGAGGGGTAGCCAAGGAGGATGGCCTTGGTACGATCCGTGAGGTGGGCCTCCAAGTCCTGGGCGCTGACGCGGAATTCGGTCTCCATGCCGGTGGCGACAGGTACGAAGACGCCGCCGGCGAGCTGGCAGACCGGGAGGTAGGCTACGTAGTAGGGATCGGGCGATAGGAGCTCGTCGCCGGGGTTGAGGACGGCCAGGAGGGCCAGCATCAACCCCTCAGAGACGCCGACTGTGATGAGGATCTCGTTGCGAGGGTCGTAACGGACACCGTATAGGCGTTCCAGGTGATCCGACACCGCCTCGCGTAGCTCCGGCAGGCCGTAGTTGGACGTGTAGTGTGTCTCGCCCTGGGAGACGGCGCGGAAGGCGGCCTGGGAGAAGCGCTCAGGGGTGATGAAGTCCGGCTCGCCCACGCCCAGGGAGATAACGCCGTCCATGTTGGCGATGAGTTCGAAGAAGCGGCGGATGCCGGAGGCGGGGAGGGTGCGAACCCTATCAGAGATAAACCCAGGCTTAATGGTATAGGAGCTTTCGGTCACTTCGCGGTCGCCTCCGGGGGGTGGGACAGGACAGGTTCGACGCTCCAGGCGTCGTTTGCGTAATCGTAGCAGAGGCTTAGCCTAGTGTCATCCTGGTGGCCCTCAGTGGACGCCAGCCGAACGGTGAAGCAACGGCGGTCCGGGTGCTGCTCTTGGTGCTCCACCTCGGCGACGGTGCGCCAGCGGCTGCGCCAGAGCACCCGCAGGGGGCGTTCGGGGTAGCGGACGCCAGCGTAGGCCTCGACTATGAGAGACGGCCTTCGTGACATAACAACACTTAGTACAGCTCCGGGTGCTGCTTGTGCCAGTCGCTGGCCTGCTCGTAGGCGTAGGCGGCGCGGAACAGGGAGGGCTCGTCGAACGGCTTGGCGATGATCTGGAGGCCGATGGGGAGCCGGGAGCCGTTGTCGCCCCGGCTGAAGCCGCAGGGGACGGAGATGCCTGGCAGGCCGGCGATGTTGACGGGTATGGTTAAGACGTCGCTGAGGTACATCTGGAGCGGGTCGTCCGTCTTCTCGCCCAGCCGGAAGGCGGTTGTGGGCGAGACCGGCGCCACCAGGACGTCGTGGTCCTGGAAGGCGGCGTCGAACTCGCGGCGGATGAGGGTGCGCACCTTCTGAGCCTTCAGGTAGTAGGCGTCGTAATAGCCGGCGGAGAGGGCGTAAGTGCCCAGCATGATGCGCCGCTTCACCTCGTCCCCGAAGCCGAACTCGCGGGTCTTCTCCATGTTCTCCCACATGCTCTTGCCGTCAGGGTAGGAGTAGCCGTACTTAACGCCGTCGTAGCGGGCGAGGTTGGCCGAGGCTTCGGAGGGGGCGATGATGTAGTAGACGGCCAGGGCGTGGTCGGTGGAGGGGAGGGAGACCTCCCAGTCGACCTCAGCGCCCAGGCCGGCCATCTGGTCGATGGCGGCCCGGACGGCCTGGCGGACGTGCTCGTCCATCCCTTCCACGAAGTACTCCTTGGGTACGCCGATGCGCATCCCCTTCAGGTCGGGCGCCAGCGCCTCGATGACGGTGGGGACGTCCAGGGGAGCGGAGGTGGAGTCGCGCTCGTCGTGCCCGGCGACCGCCTGGAAGACGAGGGCGGCGTCGCGCACGGAGCGGGTGAGGGGGCCGATCTGATCCAGAGAGGAGCCGAAGGCGATGAGGCCGTAGCGGGAGACGCGGCCGTAGGTGGGCTTGAAGCCGACGATGCCGGAGTGGGAGGCGGGCTGACGGATGGAGCCGCCGGTATCGGAGCCGAGGGCGTAGAACGCCATGCCGGCGGACACGGCGGCGGCCGGGCCGGAGGAGGAGCCGCCGGGGACGCGCTCCTTGTCCCAGGGGTTGCGTGTGGGCCCGAAGGCTGAGTTCTCGCCGGAGGAGCCCATAGCGAACTCGTCCATGTTGGCCTTCCCCAGCATCACGCATCCGGCTTCCTTCAGCCGTTGGACGGCGAAGGCGTCGTAGGGGGGTATGAAGCTCTCCAGGATGCGGGAGCCGCAGGTGGTGCGGACCCCCTTGGTGCAGAGCACGTCCTTGATGGCGGCGGGTATGCCGGTGAGGGGGCCTGCATCGCCGCGGGCGATGCGCTCGTCGGCCGCCTCGGCCTGTGCCACCGCCTCTTCCTCGGTGAGGGTGAGGAAGGCGTGGAGGGAGTCGTCGAGGGCGCGTACCCGATCGAAGGCGGAGCGGGTAAGCTCTACGGACGACACCTCACGCCGGGCGAGGAGGTCTGCGGCCTCGTGGGCGGCGAGGTAGTGAAGGGAGTCCATTTAGCTATGCCCGCACAGTGAAGTGCGCGGCTCGGTGTAGGGTGTTCATCACGCCTCGGACATCTGGTCCCCGCATCTCATTCCAGGACGGCACGGACGCGGAACAGGTCATCCTCGCGCTGGGGGGCGTTGGCCAGCACCTCCTCCTTGTCGATGGAGGGGTGGGGCTCGTCGTCCCGCATGACGTTGTGCATGGCGAGTGTGTGGGCGGTGGGCGGGACGTTCTCCGTGTCCACCTCCTGAAGGCGCTCGAAGTAGTCGAGTATCTGCGAGAGCTGGTTCTGAAAGCGCGACACCTCGTCGTCGCTGAGGCCGACGCGGGCGAGCCTGGCGTTATAACGTACTTCTTCCGGAGTGAGGGGCAAGAAGATCCCTCCTGCGGTGCATATGGGACAGGTTGGAAACCATTATAGCAGCGTGACGTTTTACAGGTAGGCCGGTGTTTGTTCACCGGCCTTGCTGCACGATAGTATGAACGTATTGAGTGGACAGCTG
>JADFRV010000111.1 GCA_022561095.1 Chloroflexota bacterium
CAGCGGTTACGGCGTTGAACTCCGGCGTTGTCATGTTGCGCTTCCCAGGAGGAGATCAGGCCAGGTGGGCGTAGGCGGCTACAGCCGCCGGCGAGGTCTGCTCCTTGAGCTTGCGCAGGCCGGTCATGAGCAGGGAGCTGACGGATGTCTCACTGATGTGGAATACGTGGGCGATCTGGCCCCGGGTCAGGCGGGCATCAAACACGAGTGACATAACCTCGCGTTCGCGAGGGTCGAGAGAATCGTCGTCGTTCGGCCTGCGGTTCTTGATGACAGGTCTACACATACGCCGTGCAGAGCGAAAAAGTACAGTTCGAAACCGGTCCTCATCGCTGCTGCCCGCTCGCTGAAAGGCACGGTGAAAGGCCTGGACGACGATCTCCTGTGCGGGCTTGTCGCGCCCAACGCAGGCGTACACATAGGCGAAGACACGGGGGAAGTAGGTTTCGTAGCGTTCGGTTGAGCTACCCAGATCAGTTGGGCCTGGGCGCTCCGTCTTCTGCCCACGCTTCAGGAATGCGAATCTCATTACTGCCTCCCAACGTTTGTGAAGGTCTGCTTACAACTTCAGGCTAGCAGAGACGGGACAGGCCGTGACAGGAAGATGGTGTAGGTCCGGTTAAGGGGGGGTTCAGATCAGGTAAAGATCGCTAGCCACGCGCTTTGCTGAGGGGTACATCCAGCAGGGCTGTGAGCGGGTCGTCCTGGCGCTGCTGGGAGCGGCGCTCCAGCATGTAGCCGAAGCCGCGAACGCAGAGGATGTAAGGGTTGCCGTCGCGGCCGTCCTCCAGCTTGCGCCGCAGGTTGGCAATGTGAACCTTCACCAGGTTCTGAGCCTCGCGGTCATCGTAGTCATGCTCGTGGATGGCGGAGAGGAGAGAACGGGCGTCAATCACCCTGCCCGTCTTCTCTGCCAGGACGGACAGGATACGGAACTCAGTGGGGGTCAGAGAGACCGGACGCTCCTTCAGCACTACCGCGCACTTGTCGAGGTCAATGAGGAGGTCTCTTATGGCGATGATGCCGGCGGTCTGGCCGGTCTGCCAGTGTTGAGCCCTGCGGAGCAGAGCGCGGACGCGAGCGGCGAATACTGTGGCGTCAGTTGATGCCGTAACGGCGTCGTCGGCGCCGGCGTCCATCACAGGCACGAAGTCGCCTTCGCTGGGGATCACAACGATGGTTGGCACGTCCTGGAGCCCGCGCACGGCGAGGCAGGCGCGCACGGCGATCCGCCCGTTCCGTTTGGCCAGGACGAGGAGATCAGGCGACTCGTCGTGGGCGAGGTCGAACAGATCGTGCAGCTCATGGGTGGGGGAGACGTTGAAGTTTTCAGCCTGTAGCGCCGTCTGGAAGGTGGACGACCAAACGTCAGGGTCGGCGAGGATGTAAGCGGTCCTCAGGCCGGCTCTGGGTTCTGTTTCCTGTACTGTTGTAGTCTTCATGGCCGTTAATGGGATCCTGCCCGGCTGGCGCAATGTAGTGCTGTCCAATGTTGAGGACGGATGAGGGACTCGGCGTGTTACAGGTCTGGAGCAGTCATTTATGCTCAGTGAGTGGACATAATGGCGTGGGGCGGCGCTCGTTTGCGCGTATGATGAGGCCGATTATGCGCCCGGATGATAACGGCGCTAACGGGAAAGGCTACAGAAGGCGATGATCTAGTACGGGGGTTGCAACCGTAGCCCGCGGCTCGTCCAAGGGGGGGAGGTGGTAGAGGCGGTGCTGAGGCTCCAGGGCACTGTCTTCAAACCAGCGAAGGGTATGGTCGTCCTTGGAGAAGAGCAGTATCTGGATGCCCCTTTCCTGCGATAGGCGGGCCAGGAAGTCTAGGAGACGGGGCAGGCGTTGGCTATCGATATCCACGAACGGGTCGTCCAAGACCAGGGGGACAGGCTCGCCGATAGAGCTCATATGCTGGGCGAGGCCGATGCGCATGAGGACATACATCAGGGCGAGAGTGCCGTGACTGACGGGCGGGTCGGCTATGGTTCGGTTGATCTCCGGCACATCCAGAGATATCTGTAGAGTGCTGGGATCGACGAAGGCATGGGTGTAGTGTCCCTGGGTGACGTAGTCCACGCCCTGGCTGAGGAATTCGTTAACGCGGGGGGCGAAGTCGCGGTAGACCTCGGTGACGGCCTCCTCGATAGTGTCCTTGGCCAGTTGGGCGGCGGCGCGGGCGCGCTCCAGTTGGCTGACCTGCCGCTGCCAGCGCTCGATCTCCTCCTCGATTTCCGGGTGGGGGCGGTGTTGGGCGAATGCGTAATCAATCTCCGTCCTGCGCTGTGTGTGCCGCAGTTGGGTCTCCTCCCGCTCCTGGCGCAAGCTATCGAGGCGAGCCGCAAGCTCCTCCAGGGTCTGGTCTGATTCACTCCCTTCCAGATTGGGGTGCAGGGCCAGGAGCCGCTGGAGGTTTCTGACGAGCTGCTGATGCTGGCGCTCCAGCTCCTGGGGCGAGCGGCCGTGGAGAAGGGCGCGACGGCGTTTAGCCACCTGCTCCTCGGCGGCTAGGGCGGCCTCATATTCCCGGCGAAGGTCGCAGGCCTGAAGGAAAGTAGCGATGGAGGTCTGGATGTCGCTGTGCTCGGCGGTTGCGGCAGTGGCCAGGAGACCCTGGAGCTGGCTGTCGATAGCGGTCAGGGCGGCGGCGGTGCGGCTCTCTTCAGCCTGGAGGCGGGCCAGGTTGTCCAAGGCGGGACGAAGGGTCAGGAAGCGGCGGTGTTTTTCCAGGAGGAGAACAGCCTCTGCGGGGGTTGTGGCGAGGGGCGGTGGCGAAGCGGGCTCCTGGGCGGGCGCGGCCTGTCGACGGAGGATGATACGTATGAGCCTGCGCATCAGGGCGGCGAGAGCGCGGCCGATGGCGCCGGCCCCGGTCAGGAGGGCGGCGGGCAGGCGGCGGCCGGGGGCAGGGGGCGTATAGGCCAGCCGTTCCAGTGCCAGGAGCTGATCCGGCGAGAGGGAGCCCACCTCCGCCTGGAGAGGGGCGTACTGGAGGCGGGTCTCCTCGTCTAGGGCGGCGCCGGCCTCGGCCAGTTCGGTCTGGAGGCGCTGGAGGGCGCCGGTGGTGGTGTGGCGGCGGCCGCTGAGGTCCTGGATCTCGTCGCGGAGATGGGTGGGGACGGTGGCGTAGGGCTTTAATTCCTCCTGACGGGCTTGGCTGCGGCTGAGGGCCTGGTCGACGTCTCGCAGGTCCTGTAGGCGGCCTGCCAGGTCGACAGTCTGGGAGCGGGTCAGAAGGACGTCTGTGCGGGCGAATTCGTCTTGGAGTTCAGCCAGACGGCTCTGGAGGTGGTCGACCTCGGCTGCTTTATCCGCGAGGGTCTGGCGGGCCTGGTCCAGCGCCTGGAGCTCCCGCTGGGCGGTGCGGAGGTGATCGCGGGCGCGGGGGAGGTCGGCGGTGCGGGCACGGTCGGTGCCGATCTTGGCGATGAGGTTGTTGAGGCGCTGGATAGCGTTGGTGGCGGAAACGTCGCGGCGGGCGGAGTCAGCCAGGGAGGCGATGGCGTCGCCGATCTCGCGGGGGGAGGCGCCGCGGGAGACCTCGAATATCTCGCCCTGGGAGATGAAGGCGCAGCTCTGGAAGACGGCGCGGCTCATCCCCAGGTGACGGCGGGCGAAGGGGAGGTTGCCGTGGCGTCCGCGTCCGAACTGAGGGGCGATGTCCTGGCCTGTAGTGAGGTCAACGAGCTGAGTGGGGATGTCGGCGGTGATGAAGTCGCGGCGTACCTGGAAGCGGCGACCGTTATTCAGCTCGTATTCCAGGAGGCCGCGGTAATCGGGACCGGCCCAGGGGCGGAAGCGTTCGTAGCGGGCGGTCTCGTCGGGGCGGGCGCGGTCGTGGTCGTAGAAGCCGTAGAGGAGAGCAAGGACGGCCTGCTGGAGGGTGGACTTGCCGGCCTCGTTGAGGCCGTGGAAGAGGTTGAGGCCGGGGGCCAGGTCGGTCTGGAAGGACTGCAGACAGCCGAAGCCAGGAAGTTCGATACGGCGCAGCCTCACCGCGGCCTGACCTCCCGCTTGTCGAAGGCGTCGAGGCCGTAGACGAGGGCAGTCTCAGCGGACTCCAGCTCGGAACCGCTGAGCGCCTTCATCTTGCGGCGGATAAGCCGGACGAAGGTGCCTTTCGTAGTGGACTCCTCAGCCAGCTCGTCGTAGTCGTAGGCTGGGTAGGTTGAGTCCACGATATCCAGGAAGGCGAAGCGCTCCGCGCAGGCGTTGAGGAGGCCGGCGCGGTCAAAGTCGACCTCGGGCTGGAGCTGGCCCTGGAGGATGATGCGGGCGATGAGTGATGCAGCGGCTCCCTCTTCGGTGGAGGCGAAGGACTCGATGGCGGCGCGGATCTCGTCTGAAGTAAGGATTGACGAGACGTCCGAGTGAAAGGTGCGGTAGTTGATGCGGTTAAAGGGGAGAAGTTGAGGGCTGATGGCATCCTGGGAGACGCGTAGGAGGAGGACGAAGTGGTCGCCCTCCTCGTCAAAGCCTAGGGGCTCGGGGGTGCCTGGGTAGGCGAAGGTGGGGTCATCACGGGGTGAGAGGCGGGCCTGGTGATAGTGGCCCAGGAGGGCGAAGTGGGCGCCGGTAGCGCCGATATCAGTGGGCTGGAAGGGGGCGTGGGCGGGCTTGCCCTCGGGGACGGCGTGGGTGTCGGAGCCGTGAAACAGGAGGAGGTGGCGGCCGGGCCCGGATACGTGGAAGCCTTTGAGGAGGTTGTCGCGCATGGCGGGGCCGTTGTGGCCGGCGCCCCAGAGGGTGAGCTCATCGCTCAGGGGGACGGGCTGGAAGGCGGGTTCGCTGAAGATGGTGACGTTGGGGGGCCATTCTATCTGGCGGTAGAGGGACTCCGGGACGTAGGGGTCGTGGTTGCCGGGGGCGATGAAGGCGGGAATGGGGGCCAGGCGCTCCAATTGCTGCCGGAGGAAGTGGCCGGTGTCCAGAGTGGAGCGCTCATGCTCGTAGAGGTCACCGCCGATGGTAACGGCGTCGACCTTTTGGTCGAGGGCGAGATCGATGAAGCGGCGGAGGGCGTCGCGGAGCTCCTGGCGGCGGTTGTTGGCGATGTCAGTCTTCATGCCGCTACCGCCGAAAGTACGATCTAGGTGGACGTCCGCGGTGTGGAGTATGGTGGGCAAGGGATGGCCTATCTGCTAAAGGGGATTCTCACCTTCTCCAATTTTAGCTGTTGAGTAAGGGATGTCAACCGGATGTTATCGTCGCTCCAAGTTTAGGCGATCTGTTCTAGCTGTCAACCATCGTTGACAGGCCGCAGGCGGCTTGGTACCTTGCAGCCGCCATGCCGAAGCGAATGAGTCGCGCGGAGTGGGAGCGATTTCTGGCCGGGCGGCACGTGGCGGTACTGGCCACGCTGGGGCCGGACGGGGAGCCGGTGCTCACGCCCATCTGGTATCTGTATCGGGACGGGTTGCTGTTCATGCGCACAGGTCAGGAGAGCGTGAAGGCGCGTAACGCAAGTCGCGATCCTCGGGTGACGGTTTGCATCCAGGATGAACATGCCCCCTACCGCAGCGTGACGCTGTACGGGCGCGCCTCGGTTGAAGCGGCGGAGGAGGGGTTGAGCGCGACGCTCTCTCGGCGCTACTTGGGGGCCGTGGGAGGTGCGGCTTATCTGCGAATGGCGGGCGAGGCGGTGGAGCAGAGCGCGGAGGTAACGCTGGTGGTTCGGCCGGAGCGGGTGGTGACGCAGGATTTCGCGGCGGAGACGCCGTTGGTCGGGCGGCTGTGGCTGCTGGCCAAGCGGCTGCTACCGCCCTGGCTGTAGACGGCATCCAGCCAGGCATGACAGCCGTACGAGCCACCGATCCGTGGAGCGTCGGGCAAGGAGGATAAGCATGGCCTTGGAGGAGATCGTCTCGGGCGTGTACGGCATCGGGATGGGGTATGTGAACGCATTCTTCATCGTTGGTGAGGATGGCTTGACGCTAGTGGACTCGGGCCTCGCGAAGAAGAAGGACACCATCCTCGGCGCAGTAGCCGGCGCGGGCAGGCAGCCCCCGGACCTCAGGCACATCCTGATCACTCACCACCACATAGACCACATCGGCAGCCTGGCCGCCCTGAAGGAAGCCACCGGGGCCAAGTGCTACGTTCACCCCGCGGACAGCCCGATCGTGCGCGGGGACGAGCCGCAGCCGGGGCCGAACCCGGGAAGCCTGCTGGGCAAGCTGGCCGGGCCGCTGCTCTCGCGCATGTCACCGCCGGCGCCGCCCGCCGACGTGGATGTGGAAGTGGCGGACGGAGAGGAGCTTCCCCTTGCGGGCGGTATCAAGGCGGTGCACACGCCCGGTCACACGCTGGGGCACCTGTCGTTCCTGCTGCCCTCGAAGAACGTGCTGTTCGTTGGGGACGCCGCGGCCAACATGCTACGGTTGGGCTTGCCCATCGGTATGTTCACCGCCGACCGTGAGCAGGCGAAGGAGAGCATCGGCAAGCTGGCGGCGCTGGAGTTCGATGTCGCCTGCTTCGGGCACGGGCGCGTGCTGAAGGGTGAGGCGAACCTGAGGTTCCGGCGCCTGGCGGAGAAGCTGGCGCGCTAGGGCACGCCTTCGATCTGCGCTTCGCCCTCCACAAGCGTGGGAGTGTAGGTATGGCTCAGGTCGATATTCTCCAGCGCCTCGTCTACGGCGTCCTCAACCTGACCTTCGACAATATCGACGATGAAGCCGGGGACGTTGCCGATCTCGATGTCGTCGAGCTGAGCCTGGGGCGTGTCGCCGGTGAGGTCCACGGTGCCACTGATCTTGACCTTCGTCTCTAGCCCCAGGATGGCGCCCAGCTTGGCTGTGGCCTCGCCGAAGCCGTCGTGGATGCATATCCGGACATCCTTGAAGTCAACGTCCGTCTCGTCGCTAATGTACTCGTCGGCGCGAGAGCTGATCTCGCTCTCATTGAAGGTGGCGGCGGAGGGAGAGCCGCCGTCCAGGATAACGTCAAAGGCGTCCCACTTCTCCTGGAACGTTGAGGCGTTGGCGGCGTCGACCGTGATGGGTGGTTTGCCAGCGGTGCAGGGGCCGGGGCCGCCGCTGAAGGCGAGGACTACGTTGACGCCGACGAAGATGACGGCAACGATAAGTATAACGATGATGGCGGTGATAGCGATGCCTAAGGGGGACGGCCCGAAGAAGCTCATAAAACGCATGGCACCCCTCCAAGAACTAGGTGACGTGGCGCAGTGAGGTCAGTCTAGGTGGCGGACCGGATAGATGTCAAGCGACGGGCTGGCTTAGCAGCGCCCGCTTGCGCTCCTGGTGCTGCTCCTCCCGTTCCTGGAACTCCGGCATGACCTCACGGGCGAACAGCGCCAGCGATTCTATGATCTGCTCGTGCTTGATCTGACCGGCTTGGGCCAGGAACACCACCTGGTCGACGCCCGCCTCTTCGTAGGCGAGGAGCTTCTGGCGCAGGAACTGCGGGG
>JADFRV010000112.1 GCA_022561095.1 Chloroflexota bacterium
CGATGTCGCAGGAGGTGAGGCCACAGGAGGTGAGCCCTTCGTAGCCTAAGATAATCTGGCGGCCGCGCTCGGCGATATTGATGGCCGGCGGGCCCGGGCGGGGAAAGCCGTAGAGGTCCGCTATGACTGGAAGGCCGGCGGTGACGAGGTCCTGTATGTGCTGGGCCCAGGCCTCTTCGCCCGGGAAGTAGGTAAGGGTGACGTCGACGCCTTCCAGTGGGGTTGATATGGGGGTGGTGATTGCGGCGTCGGGGCGGCTGACTTCGGCGAAGGCGGCCAGCTGGAGCTGGTCAGCAGAGGATGACAGGCAGGTGAAGACGGGGCCCGAGTCGGCGCAGTCCACGGGCTCCAGGCTGACTTCCCAGGCTGAGTCCGCGGGGGTGAGGATGGAAACGGTTGACTGGTCGCCGAAGGAGATGGCGGGAAGGAAGACATAGAAGGGGGTGATCAGGAGGGAGTCCTCGCGGGCGGAGGTTAGATCGTAGTCTAGAGAGAAGGAGTAGGTATCGTTGAAGAATAGCATACGGTCGAAGGAGACGGTGGCGGTAACAAGGGGACCATCGCTGGAAGGGTCTAGGGAGATGGGTAGAGTGGTGGGGCCGGAGCGGGCGCTGAGGTTGGAGGAACCGCGGAGGATGGGGAGGGTGAGGGAGTCGTAGAAGAAGATGGTGCCGGACTCCCGTTCCACGGTCTCAGGGTCGTTGTTATTTACGCTTATCTGCCAGGAGATGTGAACGGGGCCGGAATCGGGGCGAATGTCGTAGGAGATGTCTGAGGTGATGATGAGAGGCTGATTGGCCTGGGAGGGATGGGGCGAGAGGGACAGAGTGATGAGGGCCAGCGCGATGGCGAAGGCGAGGACGGGGAGGAGGCGAAGCCGGGTCATGAGTCAGAGTGGGTCTGCTCGTCCTCATCCGGCTGGGGTTCGAAGAGGGCCTGGAGGGCGTCGAGGGCGCTGCGAAGCCCCTGACGCTGGTAGGAGGGCCAGACGAAACGGGCGGCGAACCAGCCGCGGAGACCGTGGCTGGCGACGGAGGCGAACAGGGTCACGCCCGTATGGTCGTCGTTCGCGGGCCGAAGGAGGAAGGCCTGCGACTCCAGGGTGAGCATGTAGCTTTTCCCCTTGTCCTGGTCCTCGTTCCGGACTGGGGCGAAGGAGATGTACTCCATCGAAGCCCACTCGCTGATCCGGAAGTCGTGCGCCAGGCCGTCCTCCGTGTGGGCGCGGAACTCGGTGCCCACGCCCTCGCGCTGGGAGGAGAGGTACTCGACGCGCTGCCAGGCCCCGTTCCAGCGATGGGCGGCCTCCAGGTCCGTGATGGCGGCCCAGACCTCGCGCACCGGCGCGGCGATGGTGCGGGAGTCAGAGGTGGTGGGCATGGGCTACTTCCAACGTGTCATGCTGAGCCGAGCGGGGTGGAATGACGGCGGGGTGGGGGGTGTGAGCATCCGGCGGTAGTTGGTCTGCGGGAACGGTGACGTAGCCCTTCCCCAGATTCCTTCGCGGCAATCATCTCGCCCCAAGGGGGCGTGGTCGCCGCTCAGAATGACAAGGCGTGGCGGCGCGGCGATGGTGCGTGATTCAAAGGTGGTGGGCATGGGCTACTTCCAACGTGTCATGCTGAGCCGAGCGGGGTGGAATGACGGCGGGGTGGAGGGTGTGAGCATCCGGCGGTAGTTGGTCTGCGAGAACGGTGACGTAGCCCTTCCCCAGATTCCTTCGCGGCGATCATCGCGCCCCGAGCGGGCGTGGGCGCCGCTCAGAATGACAAGGCGTGGCGGCGCGGCGATGATGCGGGACTCGGAGGTGGTAGGCATGGGGTTTGCCTGTATCAGATAGGGATACGTCTGTTCTTGGCAGGCTGATTCTAGCACGGGGCGTGGCAGGTGGCGAGCTAGAGCTCACCGCTATCGCGCCTAGCGCACCACTAGATTGACCAGCCGGCCGGGGACGTAGATTATTTTCGCCACCTGCTTCCCCTTGGTGAACTGCTGGACTCGCTCGCTGGCCAGCGCCGCCTCCGTGGCGCGCTTCTCATCGATGTCCGCCGGCGCCTGGATGCGGTCGCGGAGCTTGCCGTTGACCTGGACGACGAGGGTGATCTCATCCTCGCGGGCGAGGTCGTCGTCCCAGGCGGGCCAGGCCTGGGTGTGGACGCTGTAGGGGCGGCCGCTGCGGGCCCACAGCTCCTCGCTGAGGTGGGGGGCCACAGGCGCCAGCATCAGCAACAGCGATTGGATGCCCTCGATCCAGGCATCGCGGTCGACGGGGCCGGCGTCGCGGTGTCGGAGGAGGCCGTTGGTGAGCTCCATGAGGGCGGCGAGGAGGGTGTTGAAGCGAAAGCGCTCCATGTCCGCGGTCGCCTTGCGGATGGTCTGGTGGGTGAGGCGGCGGAGGTCGCGGACGGCCTCGGCGGGCGCCTGGCCGAAGCTCGGCTCGTTGAGCACGAGGCCCCAGACGCGGTTGAGCCAGCGCCAGATACCGGCGATGCCTTCGATGCCGAAGGGGCCACCTTCGTCCCAGGGGCCGATGAACATGAGGTAGCAGCGGAAGGTATCGGCGCCGTAGCGGGCGACGTACTCGTCGGGGGCGACGACGTTGCCGCGGGACTTGGACATGCGCTGGCCGTCCGGCCCCATGATCTGGCCCTGGTTGAACAGGCGGAGGAACGGCTCGTTTCCCTGGACGACGCCCATGTCGCGGATGGCCTTCCAGAAGAAGCGGGCGTAGAGGAGGTGCATGACGGCGTGCTCAGCGCCGCCGGTGTACTGGTCCACGGGGAGCCACTTCTCCGCTCGCTCGGGGTCGACGGGCGCGGCGTCGTAGTGGGGGCTGAGGTAGCGGATGAAGTACCAGTTGGAGTCCATGAAGGTGTCCATGGTGTCGGTCTCGCGGCGGGCGGGGCCGCCGCAGCGGGGGCAGGTGGTGTTGACGAACCGTTCGTGGCGGGCGAGGGGGGACTCGCCGGTGGGCTTGAACTCGGCGTCCTCGGGCAGGAGGACGGGGAGCTGGTCCTCGGGGACGGGGACGGCGCCGCACTCGGGGCAGTGGATGATGGGGATGGGGGTGCCCCAGTAGCGCTGGCGGGAGATGAGCCAGTCGCGGAGGCGGTAGGATACGGTGCGCTTACCCCAGCCCTCGGACTCGACATAAACAGCGATAGCCTCCTGTCCCTTTTCGTTGGGCAGGCCGTCGAAGCGGTCTGAGTTCACCATGACGCCGGGGTCCAGGTAGGCCTGCTCCAGGGGCTCGCCGTCCCAGTCCGGCGGGGCGATGACGACGCGGACGGGGATCTGGAAATGCTGGGCGAACTCAAAGTCGCGCTGGTCGTGGGCGGGGACGCCCATGACGGCGCCGGTGCCGTACCAGAGGAGGGCGTAATCGGCGATCCAGATGGGGACGTCCTGGCCGGAGAGGAGGTTCTTGCAGTAGGCGCCGGTGAAGACGCCGGTCTTCTGGCGCTCCGTGGAGAGGCGCTCGATCTCGGTCTGGCGGCGGGCCTGATCCACGTAGGCGTCCACCTCGGCGCGGCGATCGGGGGTGGTGATGAGGGGGACGAGCGGGTGCTCCGGCGCCAGCACCATGAAGGTGACGCCGAAGATAGTGTCCGCGCGGGTGGTGAAGACGCGCAGCTCCTTCTGGTCGACGCCGGCGATGTCGAGGCCGAAGGCGATCTGGACTCCCTCCGAGCGGCCGATCCAGTTGCGCTGCATGGTGGCGATGCGCTCGGGCCAGTCCAGGCCGGAGAAGTCGAGGAGCTCGTCGGCGTAGGCGGTGGTGCGCAGGAACCACTGCTCCAGGTCGCGGTGGGTGACGGGGGTGTGGCAGCGCTCGCAGGTGCCGTCGGGGAGGACCTGCTCGTTGGCGAGGACGGTCTGACAGGAGGGGCACCAGTTGGCGGGGGCGAGGGCGCGATAGGCGAGCCCTTTTTCGAGGAATTTGAGGAAGAACCACTGGTTCCAGCGGTAGTATTCGGGGTCGGAGGAGATGGTCTCGCTGGTCCAGTCGAACATGGCGCCCATGGTCTTGAGCTGGCGCCTCATATTGTCGATGTTGTCGTAGGTCCACTTGTGGGGGTGGATGCCCTGGCGGATGGCGGCGTTTTCGGCGGGGAGGCCGAAGGCGTCGAAGCCGATGGGGAAGAAGACGTTGAGGCCGCGCATGCGGCGGTAACGGGCGGCGGTGTCGGCGGGGGCCATGGCGTACCAGTGGCCGACGTGGATATCGCCGGAGGTGTAGGGGAGCATGGTGAGGAAGTAGAACTTCTGGCGATCGTCGTCGGTGGTTTGGTAAAGGCTGTCGGCCTCCCACTTTGCCTGCCACGTTTTCTCGACTTCGGCGGGGTTGTAGCGCTCAGTCATCGCGGTCTTTCTCACGTTCGTTGTCGTCCATGCTGCTGGAGGTGATGAGCTCCTCCAGCTCCTCGCTGAGCTCGCGGGTGCGGCGGCGAATCGCTTCGTCTACGCGGCGGGTGAAGGGGCGTGCTTCCAGGACGACGAAGATGATGACGGTGCCCAGGCCGGCGACGAGGTAGAGCTCGCGGCCGATGGCCATGCCGATGGCGGCGGCGGCCCAGATGGTGGCGGCGGTGGTGATGCCGCGCACGGTGTAGCCTTCGCGGAAGATGACGCCGGCGCCCAGGAAGCCGATGCCGGTGACGATACCGGCGGCGATGCGGTCGTCGCCGCCCAGGAGCTGGGAGACGTCGGTGAACAGCATGGAGCCCATGGTGATCAGGGCCATGGTGCGGATGCCGGCGGGGTAGCCACGCAGCTCGCGCTCCAGGCCGATGAGGCCGCCCAGGCCGGCGGCCATGACGAGGCGGCCGAGGATCTCGAGCTGATCGACGGCGTCCATCAGGTAGTCTCCCGGCTCGTTCTGTTCATCATCGTTCTCATCGTCTAATCCAATCCGGAGGCCCTCCGATCAGGGATGGAGGCTCCAATATTGAAAACTCCTCCGTCTCAGGGACGGAGGAATTGGGCTCCGCGGTACCACCCTGATTCCCCGATGAGCAAAGCGTCATCGGGGCGCTCAGTGGCGCTGTAACGGGCGCACCCGGCGCCGGCTAGGTGGAAGCCTGCCGGCCTTCCGCTACACTTCACCGGCGCGGCTCCGGTCCCGATGATGCTGGGCTCATCGGGATCCCCCGACAAGTCGGGGGAGGCGAGTTCAGGCCCTTTACCGGCTCGCAGCGTCCGCCGGCTCTCTGGCGACGGGCCTTACTACTCCCTTTCGCCGCCTTTGGCTATCCCTAAAATAGGGTCTGGTGGAGCTGAGGGGACTCGAACCCCTGACCTCCTCAATGCCATTGAGGCGCTCTCCCAACTGAGCTACAGCCCCTTGCCTGACGTATGGTAGCAGAAGGGTGGTTCGTCGACAAGAATCCGGGGCTCGGTTGACAGCTACGATGGCCCGCGTCGATGATACCTGACGGCTGGACCGCCTCATCGTGTTGCGGTTTTTCGACTATCGAGCATAAGGGGGACGCCATGATGGCTCTGGAGGGGATACGGGTGCTGGACCTGACGCGGCTGGCGCCGGGGCCGTTCTGCACGATGCTGCTGGGGGATATGGGCGCGGATGTGATCGTGGTGGAGGAGGCGCCGGGTGCGGGGCGCCGGTTCGACATCGGCACGAGCGACCGGGCGCAGGCGTTCAACGCCCTGGGGCGCAACAAGCGGTCGATAGGCCTGAACCTGAAGGACGAGCGGGCGCGCGAGGTGTTCTACCGCCTGGCGGAGGGCGCGGACGTGGTGCTGGAGGGGTTCCGGCCGGGGGTGGTGAAGCGGCTGGGGGTGGACTACGAGACGATCAGCAAGCGCAACCCGCGCATCGTCTACTGCTCGCTGAGCGGGTACGGGCAGACGGGGCCGTACGCGTCGCTGGTGGGACACGATATCAACTACATCAGCATCGGCGGCGCGCTGGGGATGACGGGCTGGCCGGGGCAGCCGCCGGCGATTCCGCTGAACGTCATCGCGGACTTCGCGGGCGGAGGGCTGTACGCCGCCTTCGCGATCCTGACGGCGATCATCGCGCGGGGGCAGACGGGCCGCGGCCAGTACGTCGATATGGCGATGAGCGATGGGGTGACATCGCTGCTGGCGATGGTGGCGAGCCAGTACTTCAGCGCCGGTCGCGTGCTGCGGCCCGGCGAGGATATGCTGAACGGAGCGGTGCCCGCCTACAACGTGTACCAGGCCGCGGACGGCAAGTGGCTGAGCATCGGCTGCCTGGAGCCCTGGTTCTGGCAGGAGCTGTGCGAGGCGCTGGGCTGCGAGGAGTACGTCCCCCATCAGAACAACCGCGAGAAGTTCCCGGAGATTTTCGACTTCCTTAGAAGCAAGTTCGGAGAGAAGACGCGCGACGAGTGGTTCGAAGAGCTGCGGCAGCGGGATATCTGCGTGGGGCCGGTGTACGGCCTGGACGAGGTGTTCGCCGACCCGCACGTGCAGGCGCGAGGGATGATCGCGGAGGTGGAGCACCCGGAGTTCGGCACGGTGCGTCAGGTGGGCGTGGGGCCGAAGCTCTCGGACACGCCGGGGTCGGTGCGGAGCACAGCGCCGAAACGGGGGGAGCACACGGAGGAGATCCTGCGCGAGGCCGGCTACTCGGGCGAGGAGATCGGGGCGCTGACGGAGGCGAAGGCGGCGGGCTAGCGGGGCCCGGTGGGGGCGGCGCCCGTATCACCGGTCGCTTGCACCTCCGCGCCCTCGATGTGTATCTCCGGCAGCCATTCCAGCCAGCTTGGGAAGTACCAGTTCCAGTCGCCCAGCAGCTCCATGCTCGCCGGCACCAGCACCATGCGGATGATCGTGGCGTCGAGGATGATGGCGACGGCGAGGCCGAAGCCCACCTGCTGGAAGACCACCAGATCGCCGGAAGCCATGCCGCCGAACACCGCGACCATGATCAGCGCCGCGCCGGTGATGATACTTGCCGTCTGGCGCAGCCCGTAGGCGACGGAGGCCGTGTTGTCGCCGGTCTCGTCGTAGCGCTCCTTGATCCGGCTGAGCAGGAACACGTGATAGTCCATCGAGAGGCCGAACAGGATGGCGAACAGGAATAGCGGAAGCCAGGACTCGATGACCGGCGACTCCCGGAAGCCAAACACTTCGTTGCCAATGCCCTCCTGGAAGACGAGCACCAGGATTCCGTAAGCGGCCCCGACCGACAACAGGTTCATGACGACCGCCTTCAGCGGCACCACGATCGAGCGGAAGACCACCAGCAGCAACAGGAAGCTGAAGCCGAGCACGAAGGTGAACACGAAGGGCAGATAGTCCTTCTGCGCCTGGACGCCATCGACGGTCTCTGCCGTCGGACCGCCGACGAAGATATCGGCCGTCTCGTCTGGGAAGGCGGCCGGGATGTAGTCGTTTCGCAGGCGCTCTAGCGCGGATTTCGACTCCG
>JADFRV010000113.1 GCA_022561095.1 Chloroflexota bacterium
GACGCCGGCCTGCTGGGCGGTGGCGATGGTACGCTCGATGAGCGACAGCCCAGCCACCCGGACGAGCGGTTTGGAGTCGCATATTTGGGCCAGCCGCCCGCCGTCGCCTGCGGCCAAGATCAGGCATTTCATACTAGCTCCTATCCCGGTTTAGCGATCAGTCGTCGGGTCTAGTCAGCCGCAAATTCAGCCGCGTCCGCGGGCGCGAACCCCTCCACGTACTCCATCACGTAGAACGAGGAGTCGTTCAAGAAGGTAACCAGCCGGTCTGGGCGTCCACAAGGGAGGGCCTTGCCTCATCCCTTGACTTTCCCAGTCGCGAGGCGACCCTACTGGCCGACCGAAATGTGAGGTTTCCAGCTATTGGCCGGGCCTCTTACGCTTGCGCGGCTCCTCTTATTAAGAGCACTTAAGGGGGGCTCTTGTTACCTCGCCTCGCAGCGCTCGGCGGAGCACCAAGGGTGAACTTTTCCGAGGCGCCGTTTAACCTGTAGTCAGGAGTGTCGTTCCTCGGCTGTACGAGATGAAGTGGCAGGAGTAGTCAGCTTCTGCCCTTCATCCGGCGCATGTAGCTTGGCTTCTTCGCCGGTTCCGAACTCCGAAATCTCTTGACTGAGCCACACCGCCTGCAGTGACCTTTGCTTGTGCGGCCATGAGGTGTCTCTATTACCCAGTGGTGCGTGCAATGGCGTCTACGGCGAGTGACCTCTGGTGTTGACCTCCTGCGCATTCCATCACCGCCTCCTTCTTCCTGCGCCTTGGGCCACGAACGGCTACGGGCGAACCATCATTCTAGCAGGTTAGTTGGCCAGGATATGAGAAACGTTTCGCTCTTCGTCTGAGCGACCACCCTCTGTTATGTATACGAAACGGGCGGCATATCGGGTCTGATTCATCGGGAGAGAGAGGGCCTAGCTAGCAGATAGGGAGACTGTGGTTCAGGGACGACCTCACTGCCCGCCGCCGCGATTGTGCGCCTGGGCCGGGCGGGTGTCAACGGCGACCGTGCCATGCTGGGCGGCTACTGCAGGGGCAGCATTCAGCCTGCACGCAGTCGGCGCAGTAGGCGCTTACCTGAACAGGCCCGAATAGACGGGGCAGCGGGCCGCGACCACAAGGGCAGAAGACGGGCCGTTCGTATGTCCTGTGGGATCACCGTCACCCCGACGATCATTCTTCGCCCTGCGTCCCCCGTCCATTCTGAGAGTGGCAAAAGGGCCTATATTTCAGGGGGGGTTGCAAAAGCGGTTTCGTATTGACAGGATGGTGATTCGGAGTAAACTCAATCGTCGCGGGGGTGGCCCACGCAGCCGACGATAGGAGGCATGATGACTACCGACCAAGAGCGGGAAGATGCCGACATTGGAACCGACCGCGATCCTAACCCCCACACCCACCACCACGCCGATGCCAAGCCCTACCCCCGGCGACACAAGCATGAGCATAAGCACCGACGCGACGACACCCACACCCATGAGCACCTTCACGAGAAGGCAACGGGAACCTAGGGCGAGTGGTATAATCAGTCCTCTCGGCTCCATGGCTGAGGGATGGCGCAGCGGCAGTAGCATCCTCTCTCTGTGTGTGGTCTCCGCTGCGCCCGTTCTTTATCCCCCTCAATCAAACTGGCCCACTACCCGCAGAACGCTCTTCTTGACAGAACTGCTATACTGTAACACTGTCCCGCAATGAAGATCCTGCAGATCGCCCCGCTGTGGGAGAGAGTTCCCCCTCCAGGCTACGGCGGCACCGAGGCCGTGGTCAGTGTGCTGACGGACGCTCTGGTGCGGGCCGGACACGACGTAACCCTGTGGGCCTCCGGAGATTCCCTGACCCTGGCTGAGCTGCGATCGGTCTATCCCCGCGGCCTGCGCACGGCGAAGGACGTCAGTGATGCCACGCCGTATGAGTGGGTGCACGCGGGCGCAGCGATCGCCGGCGCCAAGCAGTTCGATATCATCCATAACCACGCTATGGAGCCCGTGATGGCGCTCGCGGGCCTAGTGAACGTGCCCATGCTCACCACAATGCACTGCCTAATCACATCAGACACAAGGGTCGTCTGGCAACGCTACAGTGGCTACTACAACACTATCAGCCGCGCCCAATTCAGCACCGTGCCGCCCCTGGAGAAGCCGCAGCACGCGGGCGTAGTGCGCAACGCCGTAGACGTTGCCAGCTTCCCCTTCTCCACCCAGAAAGACGACTATCTGCTCTGCCTGAACAGGGTGGCACCCGAGAAAGGCACCCACCTTGCGATCGAGGCAGCGCGCCGGGCAGGCCGCAAATTAATCATCGCCGGCAAGGTGGACCCCGTCGACCGTGATTACTATGAGGCTGCGGTCAAGCCGCGGGTAGACGGACGGGACGTGGTGTTCCTGGGCGAGGCTGACCAGCGTACCAAGCGGGAGCTCTACGCCCGGGCGGCCTGCGTGCTGATGCCCATCTGCTGGGACGAGCCGTTCGGGCTGGTGATGGTGGAGGCGATGGCCTGCGGGACGCCGGTGATCGCCTTTGCACGCGGCGCCGCGCCTGAGCTCATCGTGGACGGCGAGACCGGCTTCCTAGTTAACGACGTCGATTCGATGCTGGAGGCGTTGGGAAAGATCGACACGATCGAACCAGACTGTTGCCGCCAGCACGTCGAGGCCAACTTCGACGTCCCGGTCATGGTCGAGGGCTATCTTCGGTTGTACCGCGAGATCGTGGGCGCTCCCGCCACCCTAGCTGAGACGCCACCGGTGGCCCCGGTGCCGGCGTTCTACGCGAATGAGGCGAAGACTGCGGGAGCAGGCGCCTATAAAGGAGCGATGTGAGATGAAGGTTCTGCGTCTGGCTGGCGAATCTGACAGCCCGCTTGCACGAGAGGAGGAGCTTCTGCGGAGGCTCCAAGCAGCGGGAGCCTGCTGCACGGACCTTCTCCGCCTAACCATCGCCGGCAACCGGTTGTTCCTGGATGGGTTCGTGCCAAGCCTCGACCAGAAGCTCCAGGCAGAGCGGATCTGCCAGGAGCTCGCTCTGGGAAGCACGGTCGTGAACCGGCTGCGGGTTGCCGCTGCTGAGGAAAGACAAGTATCCTAGCGGTGTGAGACCTAGGGCCGATACGTAGGTTCCTTCGTTGGGCACGACTCGACCGCCACGGGGAACACGCAGCACATGGCGCATGCTCCCTGAAGGGGAGCCGCGTGTCATCGAGGACATCCGGGACGCCCTCATCATCCGTGAGGGCGGCCTTTTTCTACTCACGGACACGGACGGCAGCATCCCGCTGAACAACGACAGCGGTTTTGGCCTCTACCACAACGACACCCGCTACCTCTCGGGCTGGGAGCTCTCCCTCATCGGCGTAGAGCCGATCGTCCTCCTCTCCACCGCCGAGATGGGCTACGGCGAGGAGCAGGTGATGACCAACCCTGAGCTCGTCAACGAGCAGGGAGAGATCCTGCCCAGCGGCAGCCTCGAGATCCGACGCCAGCGTGTCCTCGATGAAATGCTCATGGAGAGTGTACAGCTCACCAACTTCGCTCTTGTTCCGCTGGCGCTTACGCTGCAGTACCAGTTCGATGCTGATTTCGTGGACCTCTTCGAGCTGCGAGGCATCCGCTGCAAGCAGCGGGGTCAGCTTCTGAGGCCGCGCCTCCATCCCGCCGCGGTCACCTTCGCGTACCGTGGCCGTGACGACGTGGTACGCGAACTCTTGGTGCAGTTCCGCCGCAAACCAAATCTCCTGCGGCGTCACCAAGCTCTGTTCCACCTGAACATCGAGCCGGGAAGGGCCGAGGAGATCGGTGTCGCGATAGCGGTGGACCGACCAGCCGGACCGGGAAGGGGCTCAACCCAGCAGTCTATGTTGTCCGTGGGGGAGAGCCATAGCCGCTGGAAGCAATCGGGCACTCAAGTGCTCACTGGCAACGAGCTGTTCAATGCAGCCCTGGATCGCTCCATCGCGGACCTACGGGTGCTCTGGACCGATCGCGGACCAGGCCTCAGCTACATCTCCGCGGGCGTCCCCTGGTTCGACACCCTCTTTGGTCGGGACTCAGCCCTGGCAGCGATGATGTCGCTAGCGGTGAGGCCCGAGTTGGCGCGGGATGTCCTTCGCTGCCTGACACGCCTTCAGGGGAAGGTGGTAGACCCAACGCGTGAGGAAGAGCCCGGGAAGATCGTGCACGAGATTCGTCAGAGCGAGATGGCGAACACGGGAGACGTAGTCTTCGGCCGCTACTACGGCAGCATCGACTCCACACCCCTGTTCGTCCTGCTGGCGGCGGAGTACTACCGGTGGACGGCTGATTTGGAGCTCATGCGGGAGCTGCAGTCTTCCATCGACGCTTCGCTGGTCTGGATGGAGCGCTTCGGTGACCTAGACGGCGATGGTTACCTGGAATACATCAAGAAGGCGCCCCGCGGGCTGGATAACCAGGGCTGGAAGGACTCGGTAGACGGGATCGTGGACGAGGACGGCAATCTCCTTGAGCCGCCCATCGCTCTTGTGGAGGTCCAGGGCTACGTGTACGCCGCCAAGCAGAAGATCGCCGATGTCTACGAAAGTCTCGGTGATCCAGCGCGGGCGAAACAGCTTAGAGAGGAAGCTGCCGCCTTGCGGCGGCGCATCAACGCCGACTTTTGGATACCGGAGGGGTACTATGCTCTCGCGCTGGACGCAGACAAGAAGCCTGCGCGGGTTGTGACCTCCAACGCGGGGCACCTCCTTTGGAGCGGAGTGCCCTCGCAGGCGAGAGCTCGGAGCCAGATCGAACGGTTCATGCGAAACGACATGTTCAGCGGTTGGGGTGTACGGACCCTCAGCAGCAGCGCCCGGCGTTATAACCCCAATGGCTACCACCTGGGGACGATCTGGCCGCATGACAACGCTTTGATCATGGCCGGACTGAAACGCTACGGGGCAGAGGCGGAACTGAACGAGGTCGCTACCGGCATCTCCGATGCCGCCTTCGCTTTCCCTTACTTCCGCCTTCCGGAGCTGTTCAGCGGCTCCCCCCGATCGGCGCACCACGAGCCTGTGCCCTATCCGGTGGCCAACCGGCCGCAGGCTTTCGCGGCGGCAGCGCTGCCCTCCCTACTTACGTCGATCCTCGGTCTGGTGCCGGATGCCCCCCACGGTAAGCTTTATGTTGTGCGTCCCCGGCTTCCCTTCTGGCTGGACTTCGTGCGCTTAGCGGGCCTTCGCGTAGGTGAAGGGACAGTGGACCTGATCTATCATCGGCGAGGGTCGCGTACGGTGGTGGAGGTCATCGGGAAGACATCGCCGGTGGAGTTGGTTCAGACGCGCCGCTGGCCCTGGCGCTGACGATCTCTGAAAGGCACTGGGGGAGTGCCGGCCAGAAATCAACAGGACCGGCAGGTCAGCCTTGAGCAAGGGTTACCCTGTCGCTCTCTCATCCTAGTTTTCGCGTTCCCTGTAGCGCAGGAACGTCCGGGTTCAGTACGTAGCGGATCCGGGGAAATCCCGTGTCGGCTTGCGCGAATGAGGCGACCACGGGATAGACAAGATCGACGCCTTCAGCGAACCAGGCCGCCGGGGTAAATACGGTTATTTCCGGACGCCCACGCTGCGCGCGATGGAAGCGATACTCGGGGTCGACCTGCACAAGGACAGCCTTGTTCCCATCCTCACCAGGCAAGCGCGCGAGATTCATGTTCGCTACGTACTGTATGTCTGCACCAGAGATCGGCTCAGGGCCCACCAGAGAAGCGTGCAGTATCTCGGCGCCGCCTGCTGTGACGTTGGCTGTTATGCGGTCGTGATACTGATGGAGACGAACGTCGGCATGACGGCAGGTATAGCCCCAGCGATTTCCCAGGGCCGTGCCGGCCTCCTCCGAGTCGCTGTAGGCCATAAGGAGGTAGCCACGAGGTCGCACGCCTGCCCGGCAGCCGATGCGGACCTGCGCAAGGTGGAAGGGTCCGACAGGACTGTCCGGAAAGCGCGCAACGGAGAAGATCGCGATCGGCGGGATGGTTGGATGAAGCGCCTGCGGCAGAAGTTCCGTCATATTCCCATCGTCGATCTCGAACGTCAGCTGGAGGATATCGACGCCCTTTATCTCCCACGGGTCACCATCAAGCCCGGACATCCGCGGAGCGCCTTCGAGGATCGGGCCGATATCCAGCGTGCCGAAGATGGGCATCAGCTGCCTCCTGTTGCGGCGACCTCAGTTGAGGCCGCCTGGAATTTCGGCATCACCTCAGAAGCGAATAGCCGCATGCTCTCTAGCACTTCCGCCTGAGGGATCGTTTCTATGGTGTTTAGAAGGAAGTTGATACGGTCGACGCCAACCGACTCCCAATTCTTAACAACCTCAGCGATGCGCTCGGGATCGCCGATGCACAGCCCTTCGGGGACGCCCCCACTCTCGCCGGGGCCCGCGACCTCCTGTCGCAGTTGGGGCAGCAGACCGAGCGACGGGTAGGAGCGCGTTGGGTAGGCCTCGCGGGCTGCGAGGAGCTGTGCGGCCAGATAGTTGAAGGTCCCAGAGAGACGCTGGCCCGTCTTGATGCCGGCCTCGCGGTCTTCATGGCAGTAGAGGAAGTTCACAGTATTGACCTGCTCATTGACGAAGGCGCCGACCGGCTCACAGGAACGGATGCGGCGGCGATATTCAGCGATCTTCTTCTCCTGCTCGCCGAACCCCCCGAACGTCAGGCCGAGGCTGCCGAGGCCCCGCTCCGCCGCGTCTAGCTCGGTCCCCGGACTGGTCACCGCCACCCACATCGGCGGATGCGGCTTCTGGTACGGCTTGGGAAGAATCGCCCGCTTGGGCATGGAGAAGGAGTAGCCCTGGTGACTGAAACGCTCCTGGGTCCACATGGCCGGCAAGCAGCGGACCATCTCGTCCCAAGTCTTCTTTGTGTCATCCGGGTTCGCCTGGAAGCCGCCAAGCTCTGTCCATGTAGCTGAGCGGCCGGTTCCCATCTCTAGCCGGCCGCCGGAGATGATGTCGAGTACAGCGGCACGCTCAGCGATGCGCACTGGGTGGTTGAACTGGGGAACGCAGACCACGATGCCATGGCCCACTCGAATTCGGCGCGTCTGCACTGCACAGGCCGTCAAGAAGATCTCCGGGGCAGAACAGTGAGAGTACTCTTCAAGGAAGTGATGCTCAACTGCCCAGACCTGATCGAAGCCGAGTTCATCGGCAAGCCTGACCTGCTCCAAGGCATGCTCGTATACCGTCCGCTCGGCCTCCCGGTCCCACGGGCGGGGGACGGAGAGTTCATAGAAGACTCCGAATTTCATCTCGCACCTCCTGGACGGTCGATGATGCTACGAGCTTCCATCTGGGGCTGATCTTCCTAGCAGGGAAAGCATAGCGCTGAGAGGGGAAAGACGTCAAAGTCGCCGACACCACAGGCCCAATTGATA
>JADFRV010000114.1 GCA_022561095.1 Chloroflexota bacterium
TAGTCCGCAGGAAATTACTAAAGGCCATTCGATACTCAGGGGTTCCCAAGACATCGGACTGTGTATTCTTTAGAGTGTAGAGAAGATCACTAACATGCGTCTGCGTCTTAGGGGCAGAGCGCGTCGCACTCGTTAGCTCCGTCTCTAGCTCTGCTAGTTTGAATTCTCGGTCCGCTTGTTCCTTCAGAGAAGTAACATCGACCATTATGCGGTCGTACTGTTCCTTCTCGTCGCTATGGAGATCGCGGCTCTCTCCCTTAGCTCGGTTGACGAGTTCACGAAGCTGCTCCACTAGACCAGATCGCTTAACCATCAACTCGTTTTGAGTGTGTAATGGTGTACTCATTTCTAAATACCTCCTTGTTTTTTTTGATTTCAACAAAGAGTCGTACTGACGTTTCAGTGCAATCAACCCAACCGTTGTTAGGTTGAAGGAACTCTTATATTTATCTGGTGAGACCTACTCTAATTCCAGTAGGTCTAGTTCTCGTTCGAGCAAGGGAATGCTCGACGGTGTTTCGTCATCTCTATCTTCTTCAACGTGGCCCGACGCTGTAACGATTGGCTCCGTCGAGAAAGCATCTACCCGACTTCGCAGTTCCGCAGAGATGTTAGTCTGAGAAAAAGCGGGGAAGGCTACCGGGCTGATTTCTATTAGCTCCGCAGCTAATACGGTGCGGACTATGTTCCCCTCTACTTGGTCTATGCGATCCTCTTCTACTAACATGCCGAAAGACATACCGTCCACATCGCCACGGGAAGTAGATATAAACGCATCATTACCCGTAGAGGTATTCGGAAGGTCGAGAGAGAAATGGATACCGTCGGCTCTTTCTTCTAACTTCAGGGTCTTGGATTTAGTAGAACCCAGAATCAATTCCGGGTTATGACTCCAAAAGCTCTTGATTGTGTGGTTCAAGTCGAAGGCTCCCGCAGCGATCCGCTCTTGGAATCCTCCAAGATCATCACTGAGTTCGTTAAAGGGAACCGCTCTACCTTCGAGAACTTTCTTCCCATCTTCGTCGGGAGCCGCTCTAACGGTAAGAGGGGTGTTGTAATACCTAGTTTCTAATTTCATTATGCTTTCTCCTTGAATTTCGCTGTGAGGTAGCAGCTACACTTATGATGGCAGCCGGGATGCTTCACGTTCTTATCCGAACGCATAGCGGGTAATCCGTCGACTAATATCTCCTCACCCTTGCCGACGAAGTTCTCCGTCGTAGAAATGCTCTTCCCCTTCGGCGTGTCGCGCCAGCGCCTGGGGCAGGCGCTGCGCCAGACCGGGTTCGCGGGCACGATCGTGGACAGCCTTGACGAGGCCGACGCGCTGATTACGCTGCGCTCCTACCACCGGCGCAAGCCCCAGACCCTCCGCGACGCTGAGGATCGCAGTGTCCCCATCTACGTCGTCAAGAGCAACACCGTCTTCCAGCTTGAGCACTGCCTACTCTCCATGCGCACCGAGAAGGCCGGCGACCCTGTCGTGGCCGCCCTGCGAGAGGCGGAGGAGGCGATCGGCCAGGTGATGACCGGAGACGACGCTATCGACCTCACCCCGCAGAACGCCTACATCCGGCGGCTGCAGCACATGCTGGCTCAGCGCTACAATCTTTCGTCCCGCAGCATGGGCAAGGACCCTTACCGGCAGGTGCGCATCCTTCCCGGCGAGATGGACTGACGGTGTCTCCGCAACTCCACCACGGCACCCTGGTCACACTCGAGGGTGGAGAGGGCTCCGGCAAGTCCAGCCAGGCCGACGCGCTCGCGACGCTCCTGCGAGAGCATGACTACGATGTCACTATCACACGCGAGCCCGCCGGTACGGAGCTGGGCGAGATCGTGAAGGGGATATTTCAGCGAGGCGCCACCGTGACCCCAGGGGCGGAGCTATTGCTCTTCGAGGCGGCCCGCGCGCAACATGTACAGGAGGTGATTCGGCCCGCTCTGGAGCGCGGCAAGATGATCCTCTGCGACCGCTACACGGACTCCACCCTGGCTTATCAGGGATATGGTCGCGGTCTTAGCCTGGATCACCTGCGCGCCGTCAATCACATCGCTACCGGCGGACTGCCTCCCCACTTCACTATACTGCTGGACCTGCCACCGGAGATCGGCCTTGCCCGCAAGGACCACGAAACCCTTGGCGACAGTATCGGCAAGGAATCGCTTGAGTTCCACCAGAGGGTACGTGCAGGGTACCTGGATCTGGCGCAGCGGGAGCCGAAACGCATGGTCGTAGTGGATGCGTCGCTAGCGAAGGATCAGGTCACTCAGGCCGCCTGGCAGCACCTGCAACGGTTCCTGGACCAGTTCCGGTAGAGGAGAAACAGGGCGGCCCCAGCGCAATTGCCGGGGCCGCTTTACTGCGGGTCGCCGCACCTCCCTTTGGGCTCGCCAATCACTCAAACTCGCGACTACCGCACTTATTTACCTGTGTTGCTATTCTGGTATCCTAAGGCATCACCTGTCAATACGAACCGCTACATACTCTCTTCACTGTTCCTTAACTTCTCGCTGCCGCCAAACCTGATCGCGCCTTCTTGCTGGCCGCCAGGCGCGATGCTAGGATGACTCTATCGTCGATTGCGAACCTATCAGGCCGCGCAGATGCCGCCTTCATCCATAACAGTACGCGTTCCCGCCACCAGCGCCAATCTAGGTCCCGGCTTCGACTGCCTGGGGTTGGCGCTGGACATCTGGGCCACCATCACTCTGTCTACGAAGGCGTCCCAGGGCGATCACCCTCTGGCCCGCATGGCCGATAACGCCGCTCGCGCGCTCTTCGCCGCCGCCGAACTGCCGCCTCCCAGCGGCTACGCAGCCACTTACGAAGGCTCTATCCCTATCGCACGTGGGCTGGGCGCCTCCGCCATCGCCCGCGCCGGCGGCGTCCTCGCCGCCAACACCCTCGCCGGTGACCCGTTCGACCGCGAGCATCTCCTATTCCTGGCGGCGGAGCTGGAGGGCCACGCCGATAACGTAGCACCAGCGCTGTTTGGTAGCCTCCAGGTGGTAGTGCGAGGCCGCCAGAACGTCACCCGTATAGGCGTGCCTCTGCCGGAAGGGCTCAAGGCCGTCCTCCTGGTGCCGGAGCTGAGCATGCCCACCCAGAAGAGCCGCAAGCTCCTTCCTCAATCGCTTTCGCGGACGGACGCTGTGCACAACGTCTCCCGCGCCACCCTGCTCGTCGCCGCCCTGGGCCAGGGCCGGTTCGACCTCCTGGATGAGGCGACGAAGGACCGGCTTCACCAGCCGGCCCGCGCCAAACTGCTTCCGGGAATGTACAGCATTTTCGATGCGGCCAAGGCGGCCGGCGCCCACTGCGCTTACCTCTCCGGCGGCGGCTCTACGATCTGCGCCCTCTGCAGCGATAACGAGCAGGGGATCGCGGACGCGATGCTGGAGGCGGCTACCAGCCGCGAGGTTAAGGCGGAGACGCTGATCACCGCCCCCACGGAGCGGGGGGCGGAGATAGTGGAGACGAAGTAGGTGGCGCTCATCGTCCAGAAGTACGGCGGCACCTCGGTCGCCGACGCTGAGCGTATCCAGAGCGTGGCTGGCCGCATCGCCCGCCAGGCGGAGGCGGGAGACCGCCTGGTGGTTGTCGTCTCCGCCATGGGAGACACCACCGATGAGCTGCTGGCGCTGGCCGATCAGATGACCGACGAGCCGGAGGAGCGGGAGCTGGACCTTCTCCTCTCCACGGGCGAGATCGTCTCCTCAACGCTACTGGCGATGGCGCTGAAGCATATCGGTCATCCGGCGATCGCTCTGTCCGGCGCCCAGGCGGGCATCGGCACGGACAAGCGCTACGGACGGGCCCGTATCCTGAAGGTGGACCCGCACCGCGTAGAGGCGGCGCTGAAGCGTGGCAACGTGGTGATTGTAGCCGGGTTCCAGGGGACGACGGAGGAGCTGGACGTTACCACTCTGGGCCGCGGCGGCTCCGACACTACCGCCGTCGCCCTGACGGCGGCGCTCAAGGCGGAACGCTGCGAGATCTACACCGATGTCGACGGCATATACACGGCCGACCCCCGCATCGAGCCCAGGGCGTCCAAGCTGGAGTCGGTCAGCTATGAGGAGATGCTGGAGCTGGCCAGCTACGGGGCGAAGGTGATGCACCCGCGGGCGGTGGAGCTTGGCGCTCTATTTCAGGTACCGATCCTGGTGGCCTCCAGCTTCGTGGAGACGCCCGGCACGCTCATCGGAGGTGCGAGCATGATGGAGCAACGGAACAAGGTAACGGGTATCGCCGGGGACACGGACGTGGCCCGGATCACGATACGGGGGGTGCCGGACCAGCCAGGCATCGCGGCGCGGCTGTTCCAGCCGCTGGCGGAGGGCGGGATCAGCGTGGACACGATCGTGCAGAACGCGAGCGTGGAGCGGCTGACGGACCTGACGTTCACGGTGGCGCGGGCGGAGCTGGGGCGGGCGATGGAGATCGTGAGGCCGGTGGCGGCGGAGATCGGGGCGCCGGAGGTGCTGGCGGACACGCACCTGGCGAAGGTGAGCGTGGTGGGGGCGGGGATGCAGTCCGGCCCCGGCTACGCGGGCCGGATGTTCCAGACGCTGTACGAGGCGGGGATCAACATCGAGCTGATCACGACGAGCGAGATCAGGATTACCTGCCTGATCGAGGAGGCGCAGGTGCCGGCGGCGGTACGGGCGCTGCACAAGGCGTTCGAGCTGGAGGAGGCGTAGGGGCGGCGGCAGGGCGGCGGGAGGAGAGCGCGGCGAGCAGCGCCCCTACGTCGCCTATTGCCGATCCTCCCGCAACCGGCCCCGCTGTATGATCGTTTGGGGGCGGCGTATCTGGCCCCTTCGACAGGCTCAGGGCAGGGCTTGGTCGTTTTTCAGAAAAGCTCTCGTTGCTCGGGGTTTCAGATAGGGCCAGGGGAGCTCTGTTTGGTCGTTTTCGGCCCTTCGACAAGCTCAGGGTGAGCGGAAGAGCTGTAAAGGTGCAGAGTGCTACTTCAGGTTAGCGCCGCGGGGCGAGAGGTGGAAGGAGGTGGCGGCACATCCTGCGCGAACTTGACAGGCTATGGGGCGGGTATATGATTGCCGTGCTCCGACGGCGCGACGCCGTTCGAGGGATGCGATGCGATATCTGCGATACGCTCTGCCGGGTCTGCTGGCGCTGGCGGCGCTGCTTGCAGTCATTCTGGTCCAGCCTAAGGGCGAGCCTACTACGGCGACGGGGGGCAACAGCATCACGACGGCCGACACGGCCATACCGACGCCGATACCTGCCGATGTGAGAGTCGTCAAAGGCTTCACTGGCGATGGCCTGGACATCGAATTCAATGTGACGGTGCGCAACGAGTCGGCCCAGGTGAGCGACCCAATAGGCACTCTCAGCTTCGACTTTAGAACTAGCGACAATACCGCCGAGAGCGTAGGGACGATTGAAAGAATTATGATACTCGATGTCCTACCCCTGCCCACCCAGTTCGATGTCGACTTAGTAGTCCAGGGCATCCCGTCTGGTCAGGATATGCGCTCCTTTCAGGCCTTCATCCTGCTGGAGGGGGATGCCGGTGTTAGCTTCGCTAGTCTCCAGGCCTCTGATCCTTCCCCTGGCCCGCAGTTCTTCCTGGAGAAGTGCCCCAACACCGGCATTTCCGTGGATTCGGCAAGCGTCCCGGGCGTCGTCTCCATCTCGGCCCAGAACGCCGGCCCTGGCTGCACCGGGGACGGCGTTCTGGCAAGACTGACCTTCAACCGCTTCAATGACAATCCGACCACCAAACTTTTCCTTTTCGATGATGGCCTCACATTCTACACGGATATCAACTCGGTCAATCATCCTTTCGATATTTTACTCTACGCCCGTCTCTGCGTTCTGCAGCTCTTTTGCCCTGATCCAGGACCGACGCCGACGGCCACGCCGACAGCCACGCCAACCCCTACGGGCACGCTCACGCCTACACCCACGCCTACACCGACGCCCACACCCACTCCCACGCCTACCCCTACGCCCACACCCACGCCCACGGCGACACCGACGGCCACGCCAGCGGTGTGCCCCGCGCCAACCGCGACGGCTACTCCGTTGCCGCCGCCGACGATTCCTAGGACGGTCGTGACGTTCTGCAATGATACCGGACAGGCCGCCAGCGACCTGCATATCCAGTTCTCGGAACCATCGGCAAGCCTCTTCCCGCTGCAAGAGAACGCCCCCGGTTGCCCTGGTCCCTCGTTTATCTTCGGCCCCTCGTTTCCTCCCACCTACGACTCGCTAGATGTCATCTGGACCAGCGCCTGCGTGGTTCCTGGGGAGTCCGTCACGTTTGCATTCATCACCGATTGCACTACCTGTGCGGCCCCGCAAGTTTCGTGCATCAACTGGACTCTGTTCGGTGAGCCTCTGGCATCACCGGACCCCAACGCCTGCGCGACGGGGACAGCGACTGACCTTCCCAACGCTGACAAGGCGAATCCCGGCGGCTGGACCAACAATTCGGGCTCGACTTGCGGCGCGGACTCGGTCTCCACCATCTGCTCCTCCAGGATCGATGAGGATATCGCCACGCCGGACGACTCCAGCTATATCGAGAGCCCGAGCAACCCAAGCGGGGCCAGCGTCGACTTCGAACTCACTGATGCGCCCCCCGACCTGCAAGAATTGGAGCAGCTTCGCGTCCGGATCCGGGCTTCCAAGGCCGGAGGCAAGACGGCAACGGTGCAGGTTGAGGTCCGGAAATCGGATGGTACGTTACTTGGTTCCCCGACGGCCGAGTTCCTCAGCACAACGGTCTTCTCCCGCTTCTACAACATTTCCGGTCTGTCCCTGACGGCTGCCGATGTTGACGGTCTCTTCGTCCGGGTCGTTGGCAACGTAAGCGGCGGCGGTTCCCCGACAACTGTACGGGTGCAGACGATAAACGTCGAGAAGACGTACTTCCCTACGATACCGACGCCAACACCCACACCCACGCCAACGCCTTGTCCCGGTGACAGCGACTGCGACGGCTGGCCGAACCTCTCGGAGATCGTTATCGGCACCGACCCGTTCGACGGCTGCGCGGACACTTCGACGCCCAACGACGAGCGCGGCCCCGGCTTCGGCGAGCCGTTATCGCCGTTGCCCCCAGACTTGAACGACGATCGGTTTTTGGATATCACGGATATCGTGGCCGTCGCCGGCTCGTTCGGGTTGTCGGTGCCGCCGGCGCTGGCCAGGGTTAACATCGCGCCGATAATCGCGCCGGACGGGTTCGTGGACATCTCGGACGTCTTCGCCGTGGCGAGCCTGTTCGGGCAGAGCTGCGTGTAGGGGCGGGCCCCAGCGGGGCTTTTCGCCGGTGAGAAAAGGGTTCAGTTTCGTCGGCCCGGCTCGAA
>JADFRV010000115.1 GCA_022561095.1 Chloroflexota bacterium
GGGCGATGACCTCGCGCAGGAAGAGGGCGCGCAGGCGCCAGGCGAGAGAAGGTCGGTTGGCCAGGAGCTCCGCGCGCGCTCCCTCCATGATGCGCCCGTACGGGACGCCGGAGGGACAGACGGCCTCGCAGTTGCGGCACTGAAGGCACAGGTCCAGGTGGCCGACCACCGTTGGAGTGGCTTCGATCCGCTCCTCGGCGATCGCCTTGATGAGGTAGAGCCGTCCGCGGGGCGACTCGGTCTCCAGGCCGGTCTCGGTGTAGGTGGGGCAGGACTCGAGGCAGAGGCCGCAGTGGACGCAGCGGGAGAGGTCGGCGTCGCTGGGGGCGAATGGCCCCGAGAAGGGAGGGTTGTCCGCCATCAGAGCCTCCCCACCTGGCGTCCGGGGCTGAGGACGCCCTTGGGGTCGAACTGCTCCTTGACGCGGCGCATGAGGTCGAAGGAGGGGGGTGGGTCGCCGAAGACATCCAGGCGGGGCTTGATGTCCAGGGGGCAGCGCTCCAGGACGAGGGAGCCGTCTACCGCGGTCACCGCAGTACGCAGACGGCCTATCGCTGCTTCGGCGTTCTCAAGTCGGGGCCAGGAGGCGTATACGACGCCGACGGTGGGTAAGGCAAGGATGTGGGGCGGCCCATCCACGGTCTCCAGGGATTCGATGAGGGCCGGAAGATGCATGGGCAGGGCGGTGGCTTTACATAAGAGAGACGTATCATCCGGTGAGACGAGCCGGCATGTGCTCTCCCATACACTCGCCGCATCATCCGTGTCGGAGAGGTCGGCGGCGGCGTCCCGCGCCAGGTCGCCTATCTCGCGGCGGGAGCGCGCCACGGCCTGGGGCGTACCGGCGAGATCCAGGACGAGGGCGCAGAGCCCTTGCTGGGCTAGCTCCACGGTGGAAGCTGCCGTGGTGTTGAGTAGCTGGACAGCGCGCAGGCTGAGGCGGCGATGCTGCAGCTCGGCGGCGAAGGCGCAAGCCTGGCCGGGCGTGTCGAAGGCGGCGATAGCGGTCCGCTCCACCTTTGGCATCGGCGCGAGCTTGAAGGCGGCTTCCACGATCACGCCCAGCGTGCCGAGCGACCCGATGTACAGCTTGCAAAGGTCGTAGCCGGCCACGTTCTTCACCACGCGGCCGCCCGCCTTGGTGATGCGGCCGTCTGCGGTTACCACCTTCATGCCGATGGTGAAGTCGCGGGGGGCGCCGTAGGCGTGGCGCGACGGGCCGGAGGCGTTGGCGGCCAGGATGCCGCCTATCGTCGCCTCTTCTCCCCACGCTGGGCCATGCCTACCGGCAGGCAGGCCCAGGGGGACGAGCTGGCCGTGCTGTCCCAGGTGGCGCTGGAGCCGGTCCAGAGTGATGCCGGCCTGGCAGGTGACGGTGAGGTCGGCGGGCTCGTGCTCCACCACCTGATCGAGCCGCGACAGGCTGAGGGCGATGTCGTAGCGGCCGGGCACGTTGCCGATGTGCATATGGGTGCCGCCGCCGCGGGGGATGACGGCCAGCCCCTCCGTGTGGGCGTAGCGCATAACCTCCGCGACCTGCTCGTAGCTGGAGGGCGCGACTGCCGCCTGCGGCGTCAGGCCATCCACGGCGAAGGCAGAGAGCTCATCGCTTCGCCTGACCCCGTCGGCGCCGACGATGGACTCCAGTTGGCTGAGGAGGGATGCCTGCTTGACCATACGGGCGGTCCTAGACGTAGGCATCCGGCCCCACCTTGGCGATGGCGGCCTTCATGCGGGAGGAGACCTCGCCGCAGCCCTTGGAGGAGGGGAATATCTTCCCTGGGTTGAATCCGGCTTCGGTGGACCCGAAGGCCCGCTTGACGCCGGCCATGATCTCTAGGTCGTCCTCGGAGAAGATCCAGGACATGTAGTTGCGCTTCTCGTAGCCGACGCCGTGCTCGCCGGTGATTGTGCCGCCGGCCTCCACACAGAGGCGCATGATCACCTCGCCCAGGTCGAGCACGCGCTGGGTGGCGCCGGGGACGCGCTCGTCGAACATGACGTTGGGGTGGAGGTTGCCGTCGCCGGCGTGGAAGACGTTGGCCACCTGGAAGCCGAAGCTGTCGCAGGCCTCGTAGACGCCGCGTAACACGGCGGGCAGCTTGCTGCGGGGGACGACTCCGTCCAGGATGTAGTAGGAGGGGGCCAGACGCCCCAGCGCTCCCAGGGCGCCCTTGCGCCCCGCCCACAGCCGCTCCCGGTCCTCCGCTGAGAAGCCGATGCGCAGCTCGCGGGCGCCCAGCTCCTCGCACACGGCGCGAACGGAGTCGGCCTGCTCGCGGGTCTCCTCCTCCAGGCCGTCGACCTCGATGAGGAGCACGGCGCCGGCGTCCGGCGGGTAGCCCGCCTGCACGGCCTCTTCGACGGCCCGCATGGTGTTACGGTCCATCATCTCCAGGGCGGCGGGCACGATCCCCTGGCCGATGATGGCGGAGACGGCGTGGGACGCCTGGTCCACCTCATCGAAGATGGCGAGCAGGGTGACGGTGGATTGGGGGCAGTCCATAAGGCGGACGATGACCTTGGTGACGATGCAGAGCGTGCCCTCGGAGCCGACGACGAGGCCGGTGAGGTCGTAGCCGGGGGGATCGGCGGTCTTGCCGCCCAGCCAGACGAGGTCGCCCTCCGGGGTCACGATCTCCAGGCCGAGGACGTGGTTGGTGGTGGTGCCGTAGCGCAGGCAATGGGGGCCGCCGGCGTTCTCCGCCACGTTACCGCCGATGGTGCAGACCTTCTGGCTGGACGGGTCGGGGGCGTAGTAGAGGCCGTGGCCGGAGACGGCGTCGGTGATGTCCTGGTTGATGACGCCGGGCTCCACGACGGCTATGCGGTTACCGGCGTCCACCTCCAGGATGCGGTTCATGCGGGAGGTCACGATGACGACGCCGCCGTCGCAGGGGATGGCGCCGCCGGAGAGGCCGGTGCCGGCGCCGCGAGCGGTGACGGGCGCATTATGTCGTTGGGAGATGCGCACAACCTGGGACACCTGGTTAGCGTTATATGGGAGGACGACGGCGTCCGGCAGGCCGCGCTCGATCGTCGCATCGTACTCGTAGACCAGGAGGTCCTCGGGTTCGTGCAGGACCCATCTGCGGCCTACGACACGGCTAAGGTCGCGGATCAGGCTGGGATTCGGCACAACTCAAAGTCTAGCACCGAGGGCGCAAGAGTGTATACTAAGCTGCCAGCGCTGCAATACAGGGGGTAATTAGACATAAGGAACGAAGAAGTGGGCGTGAGGCCCGCTACCAGCCACACTCTGATATTTATTGCCCTTAGTGGGGCGTTACTTTTCCTTATAGTGCCGCGTCTGTCTATGTGGAGGCGGGCCCGCCCGGAGCGGGCTCGAACGAGGCGCATGGCAGATGTGAAGACGAAGCGGATTACGATGCAGCGGCTGGGGCTGGCAACCGCGGGCGTGATCATCACGTTGGCAGTCACGGGCGGCAGCCTGGCGCTGGCTCTGGGTGTGCTGGGCCAGGCGGAGCCTTCGCCGACGCGAGCGCCCATCGCCGCCGTAAGAAGCGGTAGCGGTGTGACCGCCGACCGAGCCGGCGGCGCGTTCCCACCCTTGCTGGATATAGCGGAGACACCTGTTCCGGGCTCGGCTGGTCCGGACGGCTCCTCGCCTGCGGCCGGGGGCGATCAGCCGATCGGGCCCCAGGCACCCTCGGTCCTGGCAGGGGTGCCCGAGAACGTGGGCGCATCCCCGCAACTCCTAGCGCTCAAGGACGTCCTGGCGCAGGAGATCACCGCCTACGGGGCGCAGGTGGGCGGTATCGACGTGGCGATAGCGGTGACCGATCTGCAGACGGGTCAGACTATCTCCGTGAACGGGAACGCCGTTCAGCGGACCGGCTGCACCATCAACATGTTCGCCCTGTTCGCCGCCGTGGGAGAGTTTCAGGCAGGCCGGGCCAACCCCTCAGACGTAGCCTACAACATCGAGTATGGGATCGGCGGCAGCTACCCGCCGCAGGTGAAGCAGTTCCTGCAGAGGATCTTCGGCACGCACTCGGCGGGAGTCACCCAGGCGCAGGAGATGATGGGTTCCTGGGGTATGCAGGCCTCCCTGTTTGACCACGTGCCCTACTACGGAGACGGCACGCAGAACAACCTGCTGACTGGGCTTGAGACGAACTCCGTCCTCACGAAGCTATACCAGGGCGAGCTGTTTGAGCCGGAATGGACGCAGTATACGCTGGAGCGCCTGCGGAATATCCGCTCCTACGTGAACTATATGCTGCCGGGCCAGCTCCCGTCCTCGGCCACGGTGGCCCACAAGATCGGCTACTACTGGGACACGGACGGTTGGGTGAACAACGATGCGGGGATCGTGACCTTCACGGGCGCCGACGGTCAGGAGAAGGCGTACGCGATCACGTATCTCTCGCAGAAGGCGAGGACGGAGCGCATCGGGTACTCCTTCGGGGCCAGGCTCTCGCGCATCGTCTGGGATTGGTTCGAGGCGACGTACAAGCTGGGGACGGAGCCGCCGCCACCACCGCCACCACTGCCAGCGACGCAGCCGCCTACAGCGGAGCCCACGCCTACGCCGACGCCGGCGTCTACAGCGGAGCCCACGCCTACGTCACCGCCGGCGTCTACACCGGAGCCCACGCCTACACCGTCGCCGTCACCCACGCCCGCGCCGACGGTGTCGCCTACACCTACGCCGAGCCCGACTCTGGAGCCCACTCCCACGCCCTAGGCTAGCGGCTGAAGCTCCTGGCCGCTATTGACTGACGTCCTAATCGGTGGGTTCCTTGAGGAACTCGATGAGGGTGAGTCCGCTCTGGGCCCAGCTCGCTGCCTGATCCCGGCCGATGTAACGGAAGTGCCAGGGTTCGTATGTGTAGCCGGTTATCTCTTCCGCTCCCTGGGGATAACTGAGGGGAAACCCGTACTCATGAGCGTGAGCCGCCAGCCACTGGCCCTCCGGCGTCTGGCCGAAGGGTTGTTCGAGCTGCCAGCCGACGCTTGCACTGGTGAGGTCCACGGTGGTGCCCAGCTGGTGCTCGCTGTGGCCGGGCGGCGCACTGACACGCCTCGCCTCTTCCTCGCCCAACTGGTCTATCCAGTACTGGAACGTCGTCGCCTGCTCCTCGTAGGAGCGGTAGGCGGAACGCACCCGCAGTTCGTGGCCCTCGGCCCGTGCTGCCCGGAGCATGACGACCAGCGCCTCGGCCGCCTCCTTCCGCAGCAGCTGGCTGGGGAAGCCGGGCGCCATCCATTCAGGCGGTATCTCCACTAGGTCAGGCGGGACGTACGCCGAGGGCAGCCCGTGCTGCTTGTCCACGATCGTCAGCAGGCCCAGGGACTCTCCATCGTCGGGGCCTGCTACCTGGGTCGGAGGGGGCGTGGGGGTGCGTGTAGGGGCCGGAGGGGAAGGAGCGGATGCCGGGATCGTGGGGCTGGGTACCAATGGGGTCGGTGATTTCTCTTCTGTTCCCGCGCCGCTGCAGGCGCTCAGCAGGGCCGGGGCGATCAGCGCAAACGTTGCGAGCGCTGTCGCTGCGCTCGTCCGGACAGCCCGGAAGATGTCTCGTTCCACAGAACGAGCGTAGCAAGGGCTTCGTAGCACTGGCAAGGAGGTCCGGCTTCCACCTTGACAGGCTACCCTGAGCCGATTAGGATTGCGCCGCGTTCAGGGAAGGAGCGGACGATGGAAAGTGACCAAGAAGAAGCTGGTCTGGAGTGGCAGGTCGGCGTTTGGGACCGGATATCGAGGATCTACCTGCAGGACGTTGACCAGCGGTTCGCACCTGTGGTCGAAAACGTAGTCGCGCGCGCCGGACTGAAATCTGGCCAGCAGGTTCTGGATTTGGGTACTGGAACGGGGGCGGTCATGGAACGAGTTGCGCCGGTGGTCAGCCCTCGCGGCGATGTGGTTGGGATGGATATTAGTCGTGACATGCTGGCTCTGGCACAGCAGCGGCTGGCAGGGCGCGGGCTCACCAACGTCAGTCTTCGTGAGGGGCGCGCTGAGACGGTACCTGCCGATGATGGGGTCTTTGACGTGGTCCTGGCCTCGCTCAGTCTCATGTACGTGATTGACCGGGGAGCAGCCGCGCGAGAGATCGCCCGGGTTCTGCGTCCCAGCGGGCGTTTGGTTGCCTCGGTATGGGCAGGGCCGGAGGAGTGTGATATCGTCCTCTTTCAACAGACTGCTGGCCGCTTTGCCGGAACCCCACCCGTCCCCGGAGTCGGTCCGGGTGCGTTGGCTGACCTCAGCTCCTTCCTGAACCAGCTTGCCGATGTCGGGATTAAAGCTCGCGTAGAGACCGAGACCCTCGGTTTCGACTTCGACGACTTTGCTTCGGCTTGGCACACCTTGGCTAGCGTTACCACGGCCCATCTAGCACCTGAACGCCAGCAGGAGGCGAAGGAGGCGGTGATGGCGGTGATGTATCCGGACGGTGATGGGCCGCGCCACTTCCGTAACGTGACCCAATTCATCATCGGCGAGCTGTGAGCTAGGCCTGGGGTAAAGGGCTCTTCGCGGTCGGCGCGCCGGGGCTCCCTAGCCCCGGCTACGTCGTCGCCCAGCCCTTCGCCCGCTCTACCGCCCGCTTCCAGCCCGCGTACAGCTCCTCGCGCCGCTCCTCACTCATCTGGGGGCTGAACCGACGGTCGATGCGCCAGTTCGCGGCCAGTTCGTCGGTGCTCTTCCAAAAGCCGGTGGCCAGCCCCGCAAGGTAGGCGGCGCCCAGGGCGGTGGTCTCCGTGACGGCGGGCCGCACGACGTCGCGGCCGATGATATCGGCCTGAATCTGGAGCAGCAGGTCGTTGGCGGCGGCGCCGCCGTCTACGCGCAGCTCGTCCAGCTTGATGCTCGATTCGGCTTCCACCACATCGATGACATCGCGGCTCTGGAACGCCATCGCCTCCAGCGCTGCGCGGACGATGTGCGCCTTGTTCGTGCCGCGGGTGAGGCCCAGCAGGGCGCCGCGGGCGTGGGGGTCCCAATGGGGCGCGCCCAGGCCGACGAAGGCGGGCACCAGGTAGACGCCGTCGGAATCGGGCACGCTGGCGGCCAGCGTCTCTGACTCAGCGCTGGTGGCGATGAGCCCCAGCTCGTCGCGCAGCCACTGGACGGCGGCGCCGGCGATGAAGATGGAGCCCTCCAGGGCGTAGGTCAGAGAGTCGCCCATACCCCAGGCGATGGTGGTGACGAGCGATTCAGAGGCGACGCGGCGGTCGCCGATGTTCATCAGGAGGAAGGCGC
>JADFRV010000116.1 GCA_022561095.1 Chloroflexota bacterium
TCGGCACCAGATCAACTGCCACAGCTCGACCATGCAAGGCCAAGTCAAGATCGAGAGCCATAATATCACATAGTGATAGTTATATATTTTTTAGAGCAGTGCTATTTGTAGAGCCAAGTTTTGCTAGTTGTAGAGCCCATAGGAGCAAGAGCAACGAAAGCAACGAAAGCAACAGGCAGTCCCATGCCTGCGCCAGTGCGCAGTAAAAATCACTGGGGCAGCATGGGGGTAGGGCGCGGCCGAGAAGGAAATTGTAGGGGGCGGTTCTACAAGTAGCAAAAGTTGGCTCTACGAACAGCACTCCTCTTACACATTGCATCGACGCCCACCCGCGTTCGCATAGACAAGGTGTATTGTATTAATGAGATCAAGTTAGGGGTTCGTGTACGTCTGGATTGGATCAGAAAGCCAGGACGGCCGCTCCGACAGCCAGCATGGCCGCTCCGCCCAGCGCCGCGGCGCCGCCGGTGCTCAGGTGCGAGAACCGCCCGGCGATCCCCAGCTGCTCCACCACCGCCGCCGTCTCGCCGCCGCCCAGGATCGTCGTCGCCCCCTTCAGGTTCGCCACCACCCCCGCCAGCCGGTGCGACCCGTGGGCGAACGAGCCGAACTCGATGACGCCCATCGGGCCGTTCCAGACCACCGTCTTGCAGCCCTCCAGCGCCTTCGCGAACACGTCCACCGTCATCTCGCCCACGTCCATGATCCGCCAGCCCTCCGGCACGTCCTTGATGGACACCCGCTTCGCCTGCGCGTCCGCCGCGAACCGGTCGGCGACGATCACGTCCGTGGGCAGGAGCAGCAGCACACGCTTCTCCTTCGCCCGCTCCATCACCCGCCGCGCCCGCTCCAGGAACTCGTCCTCCACCAGCGACTCGCCGACGCTGAACCCCTCGGCCTTCAGGAACGTGTTCGCCATACCACCGCCGATGAGCAGCTTGTCGGCGCGCTCCAGCAGCGACTCCAGCACCGATATCTTGGTGCTGATCTTCGCCCCGCCGATGATCGCGGCGCAGGGCCGCTCCACCTCCGCCACCGCTCGGCCCAGGAACTCCAGCTCCTTCTCCATCAGCAGGCCGGCTACGGCAGGGAGGTAGCGCGCCACCCCCTCCATGCTGGCGTGGGCGCGGTGCGCCGCCCCGAAGGCATCGTTCACGTACACCTCGGCCAGGCTGGCCAGCGCCTTCGCGTACTCGGGATCGTTCGCCTCCTCCTCAGCGTGAAAGCGCAGGTTCTCCAGCAGCAGCACCTCGCCCGGCTCCAGCGCCTGCGCCGCCGCCTGCACCTCCGGCCCGCAACAGCAGCCCGTCATCTTCACGGGCGAACCAAGCAGCTCCGCCAGCCGCTCCCCGACATGCGCCAGGCTCAGCGAAGGCTCACGCTTCCCCTCCGGCCGCCCCAGGTGTGAGGCGAGGATCAACTTCGCCCCCTTCTCGCGCAGATACTCGATCGTGGGCAGCGTCGCCTTGATGCGCGTGTCGTCCAGCACATTGCCGGACTCCGGCTCCAGGGGTACGTTATAGTCCACGCGCACCAGCACGCGCTTGCCGTTAACGTCGACGTCGCGGACCGTCTTCTTGCGCACCGCTCCCCCGGTCACCTAGCGGCCGCTCTCGCCCTGACCAGCTTCCTACGCTCCCTCTGTGCCGTCGCTCCCGCGAGGCTGCAGCACCAGCCGTCCCCGCACCTCCCGCTCGACCGACTGCCGCTCCCACAGCATGGGGTGATACTCTACCTGCTGCCACATCCGGATCATATCCCCGTAGTGGCGGCTTCCCGGGTGGCCGGACTGGCCGGAGGGGATCACCGCCAGGCTGTTGTCGAAGTCACCAAGGTCTATGATCTGGCGGTAGGAGGCGGTCGAGCTCCGGAGATCGTATCCGTGATAAGGCGCGTAGGAGGCCTGCCACACAGTGTTGGAGTCGCCGCCTACCGGCACCGGCCCGCGGTTGAACAATCGCGATAGGGCCCGCGACTGCCCCATTACGTGGCGAAACGTCTGCCGGTGCAGGCGGCCCCACTGCCACTGCGACACGTCATCGCCCATGAGCCCCCGCAGCTCCGCCGTCGCCGATGCCAGCGCCTCCTCCATCGCCTCCGTCCAGCTCTTCCCCGCGAACCACTTCTTCCTATCCTTCATCTTCGATATGAGCCAGGAGTAACAACTGACGAAGAATTCGCCGCCCGGCCTCAAGGGGTGGATGCCGCGGCCCATATAGAAGTCGGACCAGGAGCCGATCTTCTCCTCCAGCGCCTTCCGCACCAGGTGCGTGTAGAACCCCTCGAAGACGCATGCCGCCACACTGTCCGCCGCGACCACATGGTCCCAGGCCCGAATGAAGGTGAGCGCCCGTCTCCCCCACTCGTCCTGGGGCTCGAGCTGTAGCATACGAGGCACCAGCTCCCGCGCCGGCAGCGACAACTGGTCCGCCTGCATGCGCCGGAAGTCCTCGATGGAGAGCTTCTCCTTCTCCTCCAGCATCTCGATGATGCGCTCCTGGCGAGGGCTATCGAAAGACTCTGCGCTCAGAAAGTGAGGGTAGTCGTCGTCCACTATCTTGTTGTTAGCGCTCGCTACCCAGTTCATGGACGGGTTGAAGGCTGAGGGCAGCTCATCGAACGGCACCCAGCCCGTCCACTCGTACTCGCCGGTCCAGCCGGGCATGGGGATAATGCCGTACCCCTTCGAGCGAACGGGGACGAACCCCCCGAGCTGATACCCTATGTTCCCGTCCACGTCCGCGTAAGCGAAGTTCTGCGACGGCGCCGGCCATAGCCGCAACGCCTCCCGGAACTCATCCCAGTTGCGAGCTCCCATTAGCATCACGCTCGCCTGGGTCTGATGCGCCCGCTCCAGGGTGACGCTGCGCAACGCCAGCGTCCGCGTCTCTCCTTTGATGGCGGGGCTGATGACCGGCCCATGGCGAGTGATCAGCACCTCTTCAACCACCGGCTCCTTGCGACCCCGTACCACGATCTCCTCGCGGACGATCTCTCCGTCCAGCCACTTGTCCTCATAGGCGTACTGCGAGGGGTTGTCCGGGTTCACTCTCTCCACGAACAGGTCGTCACCGTCGACTATCGACGCCGTCAGGCCCCAGGCGATCCGATCGTTGTGGCCGATGACGACGCTGGGCGTGGCGGGCAGGCCGGCGCCCGCCGCCTTCAGCTCCGGGGAATCGACGTGGAACTCCCAGAAAATGGAAGGCATCTGCAGCGGCAGGTGAGGGTCGTTCGCCAGAAGCGGCTTGCCGGTGGCGGACTTCTTCCCGTTCACCACCCAGTTGTTGCTCATCCCGCGGCCGGCCAGAGCACCCATGAGCTCGGCCGCGGCGTCATAGTCCTTCGCCAGTGAGTGGCCCGCGCTTTTCGCCTCTGCGCCGGGAGGCACGATAAGAGGCTTGCCCGGTGGATATAGGGGTTCTAACGCCTCCATGATCTTGGCGCCGAACCGTTCCACCGTCCAGGAGCGCAGGATCTCTCTGTCCCAGTTCCCCGAAAGCGACCATGACATCAGCCGTCCAAACGCCATCGAGTCAACCGGATGCCAGGGCTTCGGCCGGAAGCGTAGCAATCCGAACTCAACCGGCATCCGGCTGCTCTCCATGTAGGCGTTGACGCCGGCGCTGAACGCTTCCAGCACCGCCTTCTCCGTCTCCTCCGCGTGCTGCCAGTCGGCCTCCGACACCCGCCGGAACCCCACCCTGCGGGTCAGACGATCGATCTCCAGCGCCTCCTCCCCCAGCACCTCCGCCAGCGTCCCCGAGCTCGCGCGGCGGTTCAACTCCATCTGCCACAGCCGGTCCTGCGCCTGCGCGTACCCCACGCCGAAGAACAGGTCGTGCAGGTTTCCCGCGTAGATATGCGGTATGCCCCAGCGGTCGCGCAGGACCTCAACCTCCGCCCTCAACCCCTGCAGCTTCAGCCTGCCCTTCCCCTTCGGCACGGGCCGTCGCAGCAGGTAATACGCCCCCGCCGAGACCGCCCCGGCGGCCACCAGCAGCCCCAGCGCCGTCCTCTGTATCATCCTTCCCATGGACATCCGCAGACCTCCTTACGCCTTCGCTCGTACCGCCCGGCCCAGCGCTTCCTCAACCTCTCCCCTGCTGACGGCGCCCTCCCGGACTATCTCGGGTTTATCACGTGTTATGTCAATCACTGTCGACTCCAGCTTCGTTCGAGACTGCCCGCCATCGATGATCAGCTCCACCATCTCCCCCATCTGAAACGCAACCTCCGCCGCCGAGATGGGCGCGCGCGTACCGGTGCGGTTAGCGCTCGTACCGGTGATCGGCTCGCCCAAGGCGCGCACGATCCCGCGCACGAGTCCGTGGTCCGGCACTCTCAACGCCACGCTGTCTCCGCCCGCTAGCGCCAGGCTCCGGTACGAGACCGCCTTCCGCATCACGATCGTCAGCGCCCCCGGCCAGAACCGCCCCGCGAGCGCCTTCGCCAGCGGCGTCACCTCCGCCACCCGGGCCGCGTCCGAGACGTCGGCCAGAAGGAGCGGCAGCGGCTTGTCCAGTGGGCGTCCCTTCGCGGCGTATAGCCGGCGTACAGCCGCATCGTCGCTCGCCGCCGCGCCGATCCCGTATACGGTATCCGTCGGGTAGCAGACCAGACCGCCATCCCGCAGCACCCGCACAGCCTCGTCCCCGCTGGCGCCGTCACCTTCCGGGACTATCCTCACCCCGCTCAAACCCAAGCCCCATGCTGGCCGAAGCGCGGCAAACAGATACGTTTACGCCCTAACCACAACGCTAAACGGCTCCCTTCGCCGGAATCGCTAAACCACCTACGCGCTTCACCTTCGACTATTGACCCCGAATCGTCACGAATGCTACCATCGCTAAAAGAGCCTGCCCCAAGCGAAGGGAGGGCAACCCGCCCCGTGGCCGAAACCGAAGCCACCCCCGATACCACTCATCGTAGCCCGTCCGCCGATTGGCGGATACCTACCTCCGACGACCTGGAGGTCTCCACCTACCTGGAGATCGCCCGCGAGCGCGAAGGTCAGCAGCCCCGCGAGGGCGAACCACCAGCCCCTGCCCAGCCGGAAACGGTCGTCATCCTCGATTTCGGCTCTCAGTATAGCATGCTGATCGCACGCCGAGTCCGTGACTGTCACGTCTACTGCGAGCTCGTCCCCTTCGACACCCCCTGGGAGCAGGTCCAGAAGCTTAACCCCCGCGGCTTCATCCTCTCCGGCGGCCCCGCCTCCGTCTACGACGAAGGCGCCCCCCTGGCCCCCACCTACGTCTTCGACTCCGGCCTCCCCGTCCTCGGCATCTGCTACGGCATGCAGCTCCTCGCCCACCAGCTCGGCGGCCGCGTCGCCCCCTCCGGCGAGCGCGAGTACGGCCACGCCGTCATCCACCAGGGCGACTCCCCCCCAGACGTCTTCGCCGATCTGCCCGCCTCCATGCCCGTCTGGATGTCCCACGGCGACCGCGTCGTCGAGCTGCCACCCGGCTTCCGCTCCCTCGCCCACTCCGAGAACTCGCCCGTCGCCGTCATGGGCAACGACGCCGGCATCATCGGCCTCCAGTTCCACCCGGAGGTCGTCCACACACCCAAGGGCAAGGCGCTCATCCAGAACTTCCTCCTCCGCCTCTGCGGCTGCAAGGGCGATTGGACCCCCGGCAACTTCATCGCCGACTCCATCCTCCGCATCCGCAACCAGGTGGGCGAAGGCCGCGTCCTCTGCGCCCTCTCCGGCGGCGTCGACTCCGCCGTCACCGCCGCCCTCGTCCACCGCGCCGTCGGCGACCAGCTCGTCTGCATCTTCGTCAACAACGGCCTCCTCCGACGCGAGGAGCCGGAACGCGTCCAGGACACCTTCCACCGCCACCTCAACATCAACCTCGTCTACGTCGACGCCGGCGACCGCTTCCTCGACCTCCTGGCCGGCGTCACCGACCCCGAAGAGAAGCGCCGCATCGTCGGCGAGACGTTCATCCGCGTGTTCGAGGATGAGGCCGACCGGCTAGGCCAAACCGACTTCATCGCCCAGGGCACCACCTACCCGGACGTCATCGAGAGCGCGGTCGGTCATAACGCGGCCGTGAAGATCAAGACCCACCACAACGTCGGCGGCCTCCCCAAGGAGATGACGTTCACCCTCATCGAGCCGCTGCGCTACCTGTTCAAGGACGAGGTGCGCCGGGTCGGCCTCGCCCTCGGCCTGCCCGAGGAGATGGTGTTCCGCCAGCCCTTCCCCGGGCCCGGCCTCGCCATCCGCATCATCGGCGAGGTGACCCGCGAGAAGCTGGAGACGCTACGCGCCAGCGACTGGATCGTGATGAACGAGGTGAAGAAGGCGGCGCTCTACAACGACCTCTGGCAGGCGTTCGCCGTCCTCACCGACACGAAGTCCGTGGGCGTCATGGGCGACTTCCGCACCTACGGCCACGTCGTCGCCCTCCGCGCCGTCACCGCCGAGGACGCCATGACCGCCGACTGGGCCCGCCTCCCCTACGACCTCCTCGCCCGCATCGCCAACCGCATCGTCAACGAGGTCCCCGCCGTCAACCGCGTCGTCTACGACATCACCTCCAAGCCCCCCGGCACCATCGAGTGGGAGTAGGGGGCCGTCATTCTGAGTGCAGCGAAGAATCTCGCCTTCACGTGCCGCGCACCATGCCTACCGGCAGGCCCACCCCACCGCCCCCTTGCCACCTCCCCCTCACACCTCTCGCCCTTCCGCGCTATCCTTATCCCATGGCCGCTACGTCCACACCATCCGCTGCCCCCGCCCGCGGCTCTGCCCGCTATCCTGCGCGCTTTTCCTATCTGAAACCCTTGATCGTCCGCTCCGCCCCTTCCCATGAACGTCGCTCAATCAAACAAACACGCCCTGTTACATCCCCCGCCGGATACGGAATCCGCACCCGCGCGAAAAAACATCACCCGCACGATCAAACCCCGTATCTGGCTCGGCCCGCTCCATCAAATTCCAGATACGCAAACACGCTTGATCGTCCGTAAGCCCCCCGTAACATCCCGCCCGCTTGTGCGTCCATAGTTCACAACTCGTAAAGGTTAAAGTATGACCGTGATCAGCACCGTCACCTGTCCCAACTGCGACGCCGAGGACCTGCGCGGGGCCCGCTTCTGTCCCCACTGCGGCACCGGCCTCGGCGGCAACGGCGCCGGACC
>JADFRV010000117.1 GCA_022561095.1 Chloroflexota bacterium
ACGCGGATTGTATCACAGCCCCTCTTCTCAGCAAAGCGATGCAACTCTGCCCCTTTACAAGCCGCGACGGCTGCCATATAATAGCGCCGCAAGTATCACAACGCCCGCCTGACTGAGGGCCCATGCCCCTCAGTCTCTTTTTTCGCGGGGCGTGGGAGTGACAGCCATGGCAAGCAAATCCGTACCCCTTACCAAAGAGGGCCTGGCTAAACTGCAACAGGAACTGGACCATCTCGTCAACGTCCGCCGGGCCGAAGTGGCCCAGCGCATGCATGATTCCAAGGAGATGGTGGGCGCTCAGAACGCCCCCGAATACGAGGATGCCCGCAACGAGCAGGCCTTCGTCGAGGGCCGTATCCTCACCCTTGAGACTATCATCCAGAACGCCGTCATCATCGAGGAGGCCCACGACCACATGCGCGTTAGCCTGGGCTCTAGCGTCACCGTCCAGGACCATAAGGGCAACAAGCAGACCTACGTCATCGTCGGCTCCGCCGAAACCGACCCGAAGGGGCACCGCATCAGCAATGAGTCCCCGGTGGGCCAGGCGCTGCTGGGCAAGTCCGTCGGCGCTGAGGTCCAGGTGAACGCCCCCGCCGGCGCCCTCCGCTGGACGATCGTAAGCGTCGACTAGCGTAGCGAAACAGCGAACGGTAAAATCAGGCGGGGCGCCAACCGGGCCCCGCCTGAAAGCTTTCAAAGGCCACTGATGGGCGAAGAAGAGATTATAGCGCTGCGAACCGCCAAGCTGGAGCGCCTCCGCTCCCGCGGCATAGACCCTTACCCCGCCCGCTTCCGCCCCTCCCACACCACCCGGCAGGCCCTCGACCTCCTGGAAGGCCGTGACCAGGCGGCCGACCCCGTCACCATCGCCGGACGCATCACCGCCATGCGCCACATGGGCAAGGCCACGTTCCTCGACCTGCGCGACGGTTCAGGCCGCATTCAGACCTACCTCAAGCAGGACATCCTCGGCCCTGAGACCTACGAGACCCTACACGACCTTGACATCGGTGACTTCCTCGGCGTCCGCGGACCTCTCTTCCGCACTAAGACCGGCGAGCCTACAGTGCAGGTGGAAGCGCTGACCGTCCTCGCTAAGGCGCTACGAGCGCCCCCGGAGAAGTGGCACGGCCTCCAGGACGTTGAGGTGCGCTACCGCCAGCGCTACCTGGACCTCATGGCCAACACCGAAGTCCGCGATACGTTCCTGGCCCGCTCCCGCATCATCACCGCCATACGCCGCTTCCTGGACGGCCGCGGCTTCCTGGAGGTGGAGACGCCCGTCCTCCAGCCCGCCGCCGGCGGCGCCGCCGCCAAACCCTTCGTCACCTACCACAACGCCCTTGACCGCCAGCTCTACCTCCGCATCGCTCTGGAGCTCCACCTCAAGCGGCTCGTCATCGGCGGCTACGCCCGCGTGTACGAGATCGGCCGCATCTTCCGCAACGAGGGCGTCTCCGCCAAGTGGAACCCCGAGTACACGATGCTGGAGTCCTACCAGGCCTACGCCGACTACAACGATGTGATGGACATGGTGGAGGAGATGATCTCCACCGTCGCCGGCGAGGCGCTCGGCGACACTACGGTCGCCCACGCCGACACAAAGATCGACTTCGCCCCACCCTGGCCCCGCCTCACCCTCCGCGACGCCATCAAGCAGCACAGCGGCATCGACTTCGAGGAGCACCCGGACGTGGAGTCGATGCGGGAGGCCACCGCCTCCTGCGGCGTCGCCGTGGACGAGACCTGGGGCCGCGGCAAGCTCATCGATGAGCTACTCTCCGCCAAAGTGGAGCCCAACCTCATCCAGCCCACCTTCCTCCTGGACTACCCCGTGGAGCTCTCCCCCCTGGCCAAGCGCAAGCCCGACAACCCCCGCCTCGTGGAGCGCTTCGAGCTGTTCATCGCCGGCCGTGAAGTCGGTAACGCCTACTCCGAGCTCAACGACCCCCAGGAGCAGCGAGAGCGCATGCTCCAGCAGGCCCGCCTGCGCGCCGCCGGCGACGAGGAGGTGGAGCTGGCGGACGAGGAGTTCCTCGTCGCCCTGGAGTACGGCATGCCGCCCTGCGGCGGCCTCGGCATCGGCATCGACCGCCTCGTCATGGCCCTCACCGGCCAGCCCTCCATCCGCGAGGTCATCCTCTTCCCCCATCTGCGCGATAGAGGCCAGCCATGACCGATCGCACCTTCCGCGCCGCCATCTTCGACCTCGACGGCGTCCTCTGGGACGGCGAGCCGCTCTATCACGAGGCGTTCAACGTCGTCCTGAAGCCATACGGCCACAGCCTGAACCAAGACGACTACGTCCGTATCATCGGCTCCTCTGTGGAGGCGAGCTGGGACTGGGTGCGCAAACGCTTCAAGCTCAACGAACCACCAAGCCAACTCTACCGTGCCTACGACGATGCCGTCCTCACACTTCTGAAGAAACCCGTAGAACCCCTGCCCGGCGCCCGTCCCCTCATCGAGGAGCTGCGGCGCCGCGGCGTCCCCATAGCCATCGCCTCCGCCTCCCTCCGCCAGTGGGTGGACGCCACCCTCCGCGGCCTCGGCCTCCAGGACGCCTTCGACACCACCGTCTCCGCCAGCGACGTGGACAACGGCAAGCCCGCGCCGGACCTATTTCTCGCCGCCGCCCAGCGCCTCGGTGTCGCTCCACAGGACTGCCTCGCCGTGGAGGACACGCTGGCCGGCGTCCGCTCCGCCAAGGCCGCCGGCATGTTCGCCATCCAGCTCCGCGCCGCCTCCACCGCTCTGCCGCCCCTGGACGAGGCCGACCTGGTGCTGGACAGCTTCGCCGATTTCGACCTGTCGCTCCTCGCTTCCGTCGCCCGCGAGGCGCAGCCGTGAGACGCCACTTCACCGCCACCGGCTTCGTCGTGCAAACCTCCCGCACCCTCCTCCACTGGCACAAGCGCCTCCAGCAGTGGATGCCCCCCGGCGGCCACATCGAGCCGGACGAGGACCCAGCCCAGGCTGTCCTCCGCGAGATCCAGGAGGAGACCGGCGCGATCGCCGAGGTCATCCCCTCTGTCCCCGTCCTGCCCTTCCCCTACCCGGGCCAGGTGCAGCCGCCCTACACCATCTTGCTGGAGGACAGCGCCGAAGCCGGCGAGCCCCACCAGCACATCGACCTCATATACTTCTGTCGCCTCGCCGACTCAGTCGAGACCGCCCCCGATCCGTCCCTCGGCGACTTCCACTGGGTGGACGAGGACACCCTCCGCTCCAACCAGCCGCTCGACCTCGCTGCCTGTGGCGTCGCCGTCCCCATCGCTGAGGACGTGCGCCTCCTCGCCATCAAGGCGATCGAGACCGCCCGCCAGGTTCTCCGTTCTAGGTTCTAAGGTTCTGCCGATGCTCTCCATCCAGCTCATCCGCGAAAACCCGGACGAAGTCCGTCGCGGCCTCGCCCGTCGCGGCGCCGACGACATCCCCCTGGACGACATCCTCTCCCTGGACACCGAACGCCGCCGCAACCTCCAGGAGGTCGAGCCGCTTCGTTCCGAGCGCAACGCCATCTCCAAACAGATCGGCCAGCTCGCCCGCGAGATGAAGACCGCCGAGACCAAACAGGCGAAGCACGCCGAGCACCGCCGCTCCGACCTCGTCGCCCGCTCCTCCTTCCTCGGCGATAAGCTGGATGGCCTCGAGGATCAGCTCCGCGACATCGACCGCCGCCTGCGCGACCTCCTCCTCCAGGTGCCCAACCTGCCCGCCGACTCTGTCCCTGACGGCGCGGACGAATCGGCCAACGTAGTGATCCGCACAGAGGGCAAGCCCGTCAAGCCCACCTTCCACAAGCCTCACTGGGAGCTGGGCGAGGCGCTGGGCATCATCGACTTCGAGCGCGGCTCCAAGCTCTCCGGCTCCCGCTTCTACATCCTCAAACGCCTCGGCGCCCGCCTCCAGCGCGCCCTCATCGCCTTCATGCTGGACCTCCACCTCACCGACGACCGCTACACGGAAGTCTACCCACCGGCGATGATCAAGGAGGAGAACATGTGGGCCGGCGGCTGGCTCCCCAAGTTCGCCGACAACATGTACCACGACGCCGAGGAGGACTTCTGGTTCATCCCCACCGCCGAGGTGGCGCTCACCAACATGCACCGCGACGACATCCTGGAGCCGGGCACGCTCCCCCTCAGCTACGTCGCCTGCACCCCCTGCTTCCGCCGCGAGAAGATGTCCGCCGGCCGCGACGTCCGCGGCCGATAGCGTCGAGGCCCAGCTTCCATAGGGTCTGATTTTCTTGACTTCAGTCACTCTCATACCTCCCACTTCTCGAATCCTCCAAATTTCCACCTAGATTATCCGACCCTAACCCGGTGCGCATAGCCAAGTATGAGCCCAAAGGTTGGCGCGGATGGGCAGAGGCGGAGTCTAGAGCCCTTGAGTCATATTGAGCCGCCAGGGCTAATTGTCGTATAAATCCTATGAATTTTAGAGTTGGACATTGTATCGTTCCGAACATATTGCTTCACACGGTACTATTATTATTTGCGCGATCCAGGGTCGACGACGGAGACATTGATGGCAAAAAAAACACCCACCAAACGACGTGGGGACGAGGGCAATAAACTCGCTAAGCGCCGCTCGCGATTGAAGTACGCTTACCCGATCGAGCGCGATCCGGACGACACGCTTGGAATGTATTTGAAGGAGGTCGGCAGTCTACCATTGCTGAAGGCGGAGCAGGAGGTCGCGCTGGCCAAACGCATCGAACGCGGCATCAAGGCCCGGGAGGAGCTGGCAAGCGGCAGGAGTGGGTCCAAGCAGGTGGCAGATCTCAAGGTATTAATTGAGGACGGATGGGCGGCTCGAGAGCATCTGCTCACTGCCAACTCAAGGCTCGTCATCAGCGTGGCAAAGAAATACAGAGGCCGAGGCGTCCCATTCGCCGATCTTATCCAAGAGGGAAACATCGGTTTGATTCGGGCTACGAAGAAATTCGAGTACCGGCGCGGTCTCAAATTTTCAACCTACGCCACTTGGTGGATTCGGCAGGCCGTGACGCGCGCCATTGCAGATATGGGGCGTACGATCCGGCTCCCGGTCCACATGGGGGACCAAATCAACCGGCTGCTGCGAGCTTCCCACAGTCTCACCCAAGAGTTAGGGCGGATTCCTACCAACGTGGAACTCGCGGAGGTGCTCGATGTGCCATTGGAGAGAATCGAGGATATGAAGCAGGTATCTCAGCTTCCGCTTTCGCTTGAAACTCCCACCTCCGAAGAAGAGGATTCGGTGCTGGGCGACTTTCTCGAAGACCAGGAGGCTGAAGCACCGGCCGAAGCAGCAAGCAAAGCCTTGATGTATCAAGGCCTGCGGGAAGCGCTCGGGAGCCTTCCCCCACGCGAAAGCGTGGTGCTTCAATTACGTTTCGGACTTGTGGATGGCAAGGCCTACACCCTCGAAGAAGTCGGGCAGAAGCTTGGGGTCACGCGCGAGCGCGCACGCCAGATTGAAGCGCAAGGTATGCGCCGATTCCAGAATCCGGATATCCGAGAAAAGCTCGTTGACTACGTTAAAGAATAATCTCCTGGTTCACGGGCAGGCGTTCAGCAGGTGCTGATCGAAGGTCTCCGCGAACTGATGTCGACCCGAGCCGTCGCAGGTCGCACGAAAGTAGAGGAAGCTCGTATCGATTGGCGACCCGACCGCCTCGAGTGAGGCCAGGCCTGGAGCAGCAATCGGGGCGGGGGGCAGTCCGCCGGTCCGGTAGGTGTTGTAAGGGGAATCCACCTCGAGGTCCAATAACGTGAGCGGGGATTTCCACCAATCGCCCTCCGGCTGCCAGCCGAGAGCATATTGAACCGTTGGATCGGCCTCAAGAAGTAGGCCGCCCCGCAATCTCTTGTAGAAAACGGCCGCGATCATCGGTCGTTCCTCGGGCACGATCGCTTCGCGCTCGATAATCGAAGCCAAAGTCACGGCCTGGATGAGCGTCAGCCCCTGCAGTTCGAAACTTTGACGCAGCACAGGGTCGACGCGCCGCAGGAAATTGTCCAACGCTGCCTCGACTAACGCCTGCGGCGAGCTATCCGGCTCCAGCCGGTAAGTGTCTGGGAACAAGAATCCCTCAAGCGAGCCTGTGCCGGAAAAAAGCTCATGGTCAACCTCGGCTGCGCGGGCGGCCACCAGAAAATCGGACCCACTGTAGCCGAGATCGGAACGATCGATGACCTCTGCGATCTGCTCCAATCTCCAGCCTTCCACGATGGTCAGCACAATTTCTGGTGGGCGCGCGGTCTGAAGGGTGGAGGCCAATTCTCTAACGGTCATGGCACCCGTGACTTCGTAGGATCCGGCCTGGATTCCAACGTCCAATCCCCGATACCGCATGTAGTTGCGCAACAGCGTGCCATTGTCGAGGACGTGCGCATCGACCAGTTGGTCGATGACGGATTGAGCACTTTCGCCACTTTCCACAAGAAGGTCCAACTTGGCACTTGGGTCGCCGGCCGGGGAATTTAGAGCGGGAGCTTGAGCGAGCAGATATGCCGCCAGCGTCGCGCGCTCCGTCGTGCCTAGAGCCGTCGATGGCGGCCCTACATCCCCGAGCACCTCAGAGATTGCGAGCAAGGAGGCCCCTGCCAGCCCCAGGAACCCGCAGAGCAGCGCCACAAGCAGCAGGCCCCCAATCAGGCGGCCGATCGGGTTTCGCTTTTTCGGTGCTTCAGCCATGAGATGGGTTCAGCCTACCATTCAAGGAAAGGTCAGGCCGCGCCGGCCAGGGAGTCGAGATAGTCCTGGAGAATATAGGCCGCCGCGCGGGCATCGATGTTGTCGTCCTTGACTCCGGCCATCTGGGTCGATCCGCTCTCGTCCCAGGTCTGAACCGCCAGGTCGGTGGCGTTGCTTAACTCGTCGACCAGTCGCAATGATCGCCTGGCCTGGTGGCCGACCTGGCCTTCGTCGTCCAAAGGCAGCCCAACCAGGATTAGATCCGCGCCGTGGGCCGCGGCGATCGCGGCAATTTCAGCCGCGTCCTGCGGCCTGGATTGGTGACGGATCACCTGGAGCGGTCGAGCGATGGTGCTCGTCGGATCGCTGATCGCGAGTCCAATTCGAACCTCTCCCGGATCGACGGCCAGGATTATCCGCTCTCCCATATCCATTTGAAATCGATGCGCATTCCCAGCCAGGGTAT
>JADFRV010000118.1 GCA_022561095.1 Chloroflexota bacterium
GAGTGCGATGAGCGCCAGAGCCCCCAGGGCTATGAGCACGCTGACCGGCACTTGCGTCCCCAAGGGAAGGAACACCTCGTCGCGGCCGGGCAGGATCTCTCCCGAGGTGGACATTTTGATCGCTGCCTTGATCAGTAGCAGCCCCACCGCGACCTGGATGCCCCGAATCACCGGACGCGTGAACAGGCGCGAGATCGGCTGGATGAGGCCCGTCGCGGCCAACGCCAGAAGCAGTGCGGCCATGAGCAGAGCGCCCGCCGAGACGACATCGGCGCCAAGCCCTTGGGCGATTGCGATGGCCGCCATCGCCTTCAGGGGCTGGACCGGCATGGGGAGGCGGTAGTAGAGGGCACTCAGGATGTAAGCGCCACCGAACACCAAGAGGACGGAGGTGGCGTTGAAGCCGTTGCTGAGCACGAGCGCCGCGGTGATGGGAATGAGAAGACCCAGGTCGCCGAAGGCGCCGCTCCATTCTTGCAGGTCAAACGACAACCGCGGGAGGGAGAGAGCCCCGGTCCTTAGAATGGGAAAACGCATGCGCTAGCCTCTTACGGCGGCCGCCTTCCCTGTGGGCGTGAGGCCGAAGCGGCGCTCCAAGAGGTCGGTGACGGCGGGGGCGTCGTTCAGCCCGAAGTGGGGGACGTCCAGGTCAAACTGCTGGTCGGTTACCAGCGCCAGTAGGTCCTGCGAGGTGGTCACAAGCTCGCTGCCGAAGTCGCGGCGGGACACTTCGATCTTCGCCTTGGCCTCCCGCCGGTAACCTTCGGTCAGGACGATGTCCACCCGGTCCGACACCATCGCTACGAGTTCGTCAAGGGTGCGCTCCTCCCGCACCAATTCCAGGAGGGCGAGCCGGTCCGGGGCGGAGATCGTAACGAGGTATCTGAGCATCCCCCGTGCCTCCCCAAAAGGACGTTCGCGTTGGCTTCCAATGATAGATCAGATAGAGCTCTTGTTGGCCGGGACCTGCCGCCTCCCGACTGCCCCGGCAACGGTGCGCCAGAGCGCTCCGGGGAGGCCCCGGGCCAAGTACCACAGCGAAGGCCGGTTCAAGCTGGCGAGGAGGATTTGGGCGAGATCGTCAGCGGTCATGAAGGTTTCGGAGTCCCACACCCCCATTTTGCCGATGAGGACCAGGCTCCCATCTCTCGCCGTCACCCGGCCGATGCTTATCTCGAACTCGCCCGCACCCGATATAACGCGCATCTAATACCGCCTCGCTACGCGGTTGCCGCCGCTGCGGGGAGATGATCTCCTGGCCAACCGGGCTGCTGCCAGCGGTTCCTCGCTAAACCACTCCACTCCCACCGTGACGTTGCCACCGCACCAGAGGCAACCGAAGCTGACGTCCGTCGACGGGGCCTTCTCGAACGGGTAGTTCGGGTCGGCAACCCAGGCCTTGTAGTGCCGCTGGCACTGCCGACCGCAAAAGGCGTGAAACTCGCCCTTCCAGTCACGCCAGATGACCAGCATCAGCTATATCCTTGCCGATGTCCTTGGCGTCATTGCCCTCCCCCATCGCCTGCGGTGACAGATCAAAGAGTGCTCTGGTTGGCTGGGATCCGCGTGGCGTTAGGGTGCCACAGGGCCATGTGGTTCTTCTGAGTTTCCGTATAGGCTCCCTCGGGGTAGAACTTGTCGTAGAACTCCAGGTCCAGATGGTGGGCCTGCACCAAGCAGCCAGGGGTCTGGATGGCGTCCAGGTGGGGGAACTTGCCGTAGGTTTCGTAGATGTAGTTGCAGATATCCTTGACGCACTGAACCACCTTGTCGTTGTAATGGGGCACCGACTCGATGAACTCGTTCTTCATCAGGAACGGCAAGGGCTGTTCGCTGTCGGGTGTGTAGGCGCCCCGCGGCCCGAACTTGCACTCCACGACGGCATCCACCGCGGCGTTCATATCCCTGTAGTAAGGCGGGCAGTAGGGCTCCAGGAGGCCATCGAGCCCCACCGGGCTGGGCAGGCCCACGGCGCCTACATCGATGCCGCCACCGCCCTCCCGCACTTTGGGGGTGATGAAGCGAAAGCCCAGCCCCTTAGCGAGAGGAGTTCCGCCCAGCAATACCATCGCTGCCGGGTGGGCGTGCGTCCAGCCGCCGAGGCCCATGGCCTGTTCGGCCAGGAGCAGGTTCTGAATCATGAACCCCGCCTCGATCCGGCTGACGGTTCCCAGATAGGACAGGGGGAGAGCGAACATGGGGTTGAGGAGCCCCTCCTTGGCCCAGCGCTCGCACCCAGCCGGCACGTTGCCGCTGAGGTCGTCGATGATATAAAACCCGCCATCGGGCCAGGCGGTCATGAGGAAAAGGACGTTGATGAACTCGAAGGTGACGTCGATGACGGGGAGGAAGATGGTTGAGCCGGGGATGTCGGAACTCCAGATGTTGAAGGGCAGCACCGTGGGGTAGGAGCGCGGGTACTGAGGGCGCCCGTCGAACAGCTTCACCCGGCTCTCGCGGAAGCGGCGGAGGGTCTTATCACGGTCGGATTCGTCGGCATACTCCCGCATCTGGATGCCAGATAGGGAGGGCTCCCTGATCAGATACGTGCCCTCGTCGTTCCAGTAGATGAGGTGGGTGTCATGGGAGGCGCATGGGCTGGGCCAGGTGCGGCCTGCCCAGTGACAGATGGTGTTGCCGCCGGCGTCCCGACCGCGGTCGTCCAGGAAGGGCAGATCGGCTAGAATCAGACCCGTGATGCCGGTAGCGGCCTCCACCAGGAGCGCCTCCTCCACTTCGTTGAGCGGGAGCGGCGGGCGCTGCGACCTGTACTTGTTGACGCCCCCCGGGATCTCCGAGCCGAGGGCGAACCGGCGGGAGCGGCGGTTGAAGAGGGCGTCGAAGACCGGATAGGTCCAGGCAGCGTTTACGGCTTGACGCAAGTTCTCGCTTATGGTCTCGGTAGTCAACTTATCTCCTCTCCTAGTGGCGGCTGCGGAGGCTCTCAGTCTTAGGCGGGCCACCTTTTTTGGTTCTGCGACGAGAGCCTCCGCAGTTAATTCCAGCCTACGAACTGGTTGCTGCACCGTCTGTCGGGCATAGCCATTATTCGCGGTAGGGTTTTCCCCGACAGCCTTATTGGGCAGCTATCTGCCCTACCATCTCGATGGGGTGGAAGTCGCAGCGGAAGACATACAGCCCCCGTTCCAAGTTGACGGTGAGGGTCCCTTCGTCGCCGCTTTTCGTGACCCGCGGTTCGGACACTAGGTCGTCTGACGTATCGTACAGGCCGTCGGCGCCGGCAATGCGGAGATTGTGGCCGAAGCTGCCATCGTTCTTCAGGCTAATGGTCACTGGCTGGCCAGCGGAGATGGTTAGTTCGTTTGCGCGGAAGAAATTGTCGCCCATGATCACGCCGATGACCTGGCCGGAGGGCGACTGGCTCTCGGCGGGAGGTGCTGTTTCCGCGCTGCCCCCGCCGCAGGCGGCCGCGAACATAGCGATGCCGAGGCTGAACGCTAGTAGCGATGTTATAACTCTTTTCATTTTCATTCCTCCTGAGGGGCACGTTTGATTCCACAATAAAAAGAGCCTGACCGCCCGTCAGTCAGGCAGAGTAGGTATTTTGGGGTAGGGTTTTGCCCCACGGGGGGAACGGCGAGTCGGGCAGCGGTCAATCCATGGCAGTGAGGAGGCCCGTGCTGAGGGCGTATCGCACCAGTTCGGCGCGATGGTGCAGGTCCAGCTTCTCCATGATGCGCTGCCGGTAAGTGTCCACGGTCTTGGAGCTGATCACCAGCTTCTCGGCGATCTCTTTGTTCGTGAAGCCTTCGGCGGTCAGTTTCAGGACTTCTCTCTCGCGAGCGGTCAGTCTCTTCTCATGACCCGGCCGATCGCTGGCCGACGCCCCCTTCAGGTATTCGCCGAGGAGCTTCTTGACGGCGGAGGGATAAAGGAAAACCTCTCCCCGATAGGCCTTGCGAATCGCCTCCATCAGGTCCGTGTCGGCAGCGCTCTTGAGGACGTATCCGGAGCCACCAGCTTGGAGGGTTTCAAACAGATACTCCTCCTCAGCGTGAACGGTGAGCATGATGATTTGGCAGTCCAGCCCTTCCTGTCGAATCAGGCGGGTGGCTTCCAAGCCACCCATTACGGGCATCGAGATGTCCATGACGATGGCATCTGGCCCAAGCTCGCGCGCCTGTTCCAGCGCCTCGCGGCCGTTGGCGGCCTCACCAACCACCTCCATGTCCGGCTCGGCGTTAATGAGGGTGCGGAGTCCAGCCCGAAGAACGCCATGGTCATCCGCCAGGAGCACGCGAATCTTCGTCATCTCCGACAATGCATCAGCCACCGATGGTCGGAGGAGGATGGCGCAGAGGCACCTCGGCGACCAGCTTGGTACCCTTGGGAGGCTGAGACTCCATGTGGAATTTGCCTCCTACCAGCGCCAGACGTTCCTGCATGCCGAAAAGGCCCAGGCCGCGCTCCTTGGAGGTCATGGCCTCTTCGACGTTGAAGCCGATGCCGTCGTCCTCTACCGCCAGTCGCACCCACAGGCCGTTGCGTTCCAGCTCAACAGTGACCCGGCTGGCACGGGCGTGCTTAGCGACGTTGGTCAGTGCTTCCTGCGCCACTCGGTAGAGGACCAGCTCCAGCTCCGGGGGCAGACGGCGCTTGAGGCCATTGGCCAGGAAGCGAACTTCGATACTCAGGCTCTGGGCAAGGTTCTCCGTGTACCACTTAAGGGCCGGCACGAGCCCAAGGTCGTCCAGGGCGCTGGGCCGCAGATCCAGCGCCATTCGCCTCACCCCCTCTAAGGTGGACGCGGCCAAATCGCGCAGCTCTTCCACGTTGCCTTTTGCCTCATCATCTGCGAGCGCCCGGTCCAGCAGCCGCAGGCGTACCAGCATGGAGGTCAACGCCTGGGCGGTGTCGTCGTGCAGCTCCCGGGCGATGCGCTTCCGCTCCTCTTCTTGAGCCGTGAGGATCGACGAGGACATGTGCCTGAGCTGAGCCTGATACTGGCGAGAGTCCTCTAGCTGCCGCTCCAGGTTCTCCACCAGATCATACACGTAATAGGAATAGCGGCAGGTCTGGCAAGCTTCCGGGGGCGGGGTGATTTCCGAAGCCGGCTCTTCGCCTTCTTGCGAACCCTCCCGCCTGGGGTGGCCAGCGTGCGTCTGCAGCGCAGGGTGGCCCATCAGGCTAAAATAGCTGGAATTGAGCGCCTCCACCGCCTTGGGCTCGATACGGTACCTCTCCCCTGTCTTCCGCGGCGACCGGTCGCTGGCCACCACCAGTCCCGTCCCCTGTAGGGCCCGCAGGTGACTGTGCACCTGAGCCCTCGACAAGCCCAGAGCGGCGCTCAGCTCAGAGGCACCCAATTGCCTATCGCCCAGCAGGGCGAGAATTTGCAGCCGCTGCGGCGCAGCCAGCACCTTGAGGGTTGACGCAAGATCATTACTGACCAACGCCGTACTTTCAACCTCAGAGGAGTGCTTCGTTGCCATCAGCGCAACACCAGGCTCACTTTGGATTCGCTCCTTTAGCAGGGGCCGACCCGCCAAGAATTGTATTACACCCGTATGCGTCGGGCAAAACCGGAGAAGCCGGTGGGCTGAACTGCTGAGGGCGAGGCTGGCCCTGTGAGGCAGACCCGTACAGGCGAAATGGGGTTCTACCCCACCGGAGTCAAGGCATTACCTGACAGACAACATGCGCCGCTGATGTGATGATAGTGGTGAGAGAATTCACAAACGCAGGAAGGAAGCTCTAGCAATGGCGGTTCGTGGGATTGGCGCTGACGGGCGGCTTACTGGAGTCCGCAACGTCAGCGGACGAGGAACTTCACTCAGCCCAAGGAGGTGATGCAAAGTGAAGGAAACCACGTATGTGGTCAGAGTACCGGCGCTGGACAGGACGTTCGAGTTCAAGTATTCCGCCGCTGCCCTGCCGCTGCTGCCAACCGCTCCCCCAGCCGGTCTGCCGGGCTGAACGCTTCGCGAGGCACATCTTCACCGAGTGCTAGGATAGTGGCGCTATGGAGCCGCGAATCGAGTATGTGAAGACTGAAGATGGGGTGAGCATCGCAGGTCGAAGCGATCGAGATTCATGACCTTGTTCCACGCAGCGACGAAATCAAGCACGAACTTCTGCTCGGCGTCGACACTCCCGTAGACCTCGGCGATCGCCCGGAGCTCCGAGTTTGAGCCGAAGACGAGGTCGACGCGGGTGCCGGTCCACCGGAGCTCGCCGGTCTCGCGACTACGACCCTCGAACACCTCATCGGAGTCCGAGGTCGCCTTCCACTCCGTCGCGATGTCGAGCAGGTTCACGAAGAAGTCGTTGGTCAGCGTCTCGGGTTGGTCGGTGAAGACCCCGTGCTCGGACTGCCCGGCGTTGGCGTTCAGGACGCGCATGCCGCCCAGGAGGGCCGTCATCTCGGGAGCGGACAGCGTTAGCATGAACGCCTTGTCCACCAGCAGGTGCTCCGCCGTGAGCTCGTGGCCCTTCTGGAGGTAGTTGCGGAACCCGTCGGCGGTCGGCTCGAGCACGGCGAACGACTCGGTGTCGGTCAGCTCCTCCGTGGCGTCGGTGCGCCCCGGCGAGAAGGGGACCTGCACGTCGTGCCCGGCCTTCTTCGCGGCCGACTCGACGGCTGCGCACCCGCCCAGCACGATCAGATCGGCGAGCGAGACCATCTTCCCGCCCTTCTGCGAGCCGTTGAACTCCCGCTGGATTCCCTCCAGGGTCTCCAGCACCCTCGATACGCCGGACGTGACGTTGACGTCCCACTCCGCCTGCGGCGATAAGCGGACGCGCGCCCCGTTCGCGCCACCGCGCTTGTCGGTGTCACGGTAGGTCGAGACCGACGCCCAGGCGGTCGAGACCAGCTGGGAGATGGACAGGCCGGAGTCGAGGATCTTGCCCTTGAGCGCCGCGATGTCCTCGTCGTCGATCAGGTCGTGCGTGACCTCGGGGACCGGGTCCTGCCAGAGCAGCGTCTCCTCGGGAACCCATGGGCCGAGGTACCGCGCGACGGGTCCCATGTCGCGATGCAACAGCTTAAACCACGCCCGGGCGAAGGCGTCGGCTAACTCGTCCGGGTTCTCGTAGAAGCGCTGCGAGATCTCCTTGTAGACCGGATCCACGATCAGCGCGATGTCCGTCGTCAAC